>NZ_JAWLDW010000102.1:0-9664 GCF_041686455.1 Rhodohalobacter sp. | reverse complement strand
AGTTTTGAAATGTCGAATGTACCGGCTCATGAGATTATTTATAAATTGCTTGAAGGAACAAATCTGGAGCCAGTTCTGCCACCAAGTAAGGATGTGATTATTTTGAGGGAGAAAGAGAATATTAATCAAATTGAAATGTATCAGGAAACGGTCACCGGGTCCGTTGTTGATGCGCAAACCGGTGAGGCTCTGCCTGGTGTAAACATAATGGTTGAAGGTACAACAACTGGTACCACAACTGATATGACCGGAGAATTCTCGCTTCAGGTAGAAAATCTTCAGCAAGTTTTGGTGATAACCTATATAGGTTACCAAGAAATGAAAATTGAACTTGACGGCCAGAATGAGATTAATGTTGAGTTAATGCCAGACATGCAAACGATGGATGATGTTGTGGTTGTCGGTTACGGGACTCAAAGACGTTCAGAAATAACTGGTTCTGTGGGAATGATCCGGGGAGAAGAATTAAACCCAACCTCCTTTAATGCATTAGACGGCCTTAGGGGGAAAGTTTCAGGAGTAAATATTTTCACAAATTCGGGAGCCCCTTCAGGCAGTAACAGAGTAATAATTCGTGGTACCGGATCTCTGAATGCTTCAACCGACCCTCTGTTTATTGTGGATGGTGTTCCTATGGAAGATGGTATTAATTTCCTGAATCCAAATGATATTGAGAGTATTGAAGTTCTCAAAGATGCTTCTGCTACTGCTATATATGGTGCCCGCGGTGCAAACGGTGTTGTTATGGTTACTACATCCAGAGGTGGAACAGGAGAAAGTCTCATGGTTGGTTATGATACCAATTTAAGCTTGGGTAGAATGAGGGGGAAAATGGATGTTATGAATGCTGAGGAATTTATGGAAGTTCAGCGGACTGGGTTGCAAAACGTTCCACTTTTTGATAGCGAAACTTCTGAAGCACCTCAGGTAGATTTCCATGCATTGGATCCAGATCTTTTTGACGCAAATGGGAATCCAATTTACGATACGGACTGGCAGGAAGAAGCCACCAGAACCGCTTTTTCTCAGGATCACAACCTGAATATTCAGGGAGGAACAGAAAGATCATCTTTAGGAGCTGTATTAAATTTCACAGAAAGGGAAGGTATATTTTTGAACTCTTTCATGGATAGAGCCAGCCTTAAAATAACCTATGATGTGACACCCACTGACTGGCTATCATTAGGTTCAAATGTTACGTTCAGTCGGATTAAAGAAAACCATGTTGAAGAAGGTGGTGGTGGCCAGGAAGTTCGGCGTACGATCGTGGAAATGGCACCAATTTTTCCTGTAACATGGCCGGAAGAAAATCAACGGTCCGGGCAGTATAGTAATTCTACACAGTCCAACTCATTAACTCTTGAGGGTCAGTCTAATCCGGTTCACAGATTGCTTGAAGAGGATCGCGAAAGAACTCGCAATCAAATTTTTGGAAATACATATCTGGCCCTTCAAATCAATGATAACCTTGAGTTCAGAACACAGCTCGGAATAAATAATGAGCAGTTTGAAGAAAACAGATACCGGCCAAGTAATATGATTGCTGCCGGAGCTCCAGATGGTATTGCAAACTTTGGTACTAACGAAATGCTGTACTGGCAGAGTGAAAATTTCCTGACCTTTGAACAGGATTTTGAACGATCACGAGTCACTGCTCTGCTTGGCGCAAGCTGGCAGGAAAGGCAATTTACCAGTTTTAGCCAGGAGGTTAGTGGATTTTCAGATGATTTCTTTCGTTTTAACAATTTTGGAGCTGCAACGAATGTAAACTCACCAAGTTCCAATGCATTTGAGTGGACGATGAACTCCTACTTCAATAGAGTAACTTATTCACTTGATGATACCTATTCATTAACATTTACAAGCAGGCTTGATGGCTCATCACGGTTTGGAGCTGATTCTAAATGGGGTTTCTTCCCGTCAGCAGGGTTTTCATGGTTAGCATCCAATGAAGATTTCATATCTGATTTAGACTTTATTGATGAGCTTCGTTTCAGAACTTCCTACGGTGTATCCGGAAACACTGAAATTGGAGTATTCCAGTCGCTGGCAACAATTGGATCTGGTACAACACTAATTGGAGGAGATAGAAGATCGACAGCGTTTACCACCCGATTACCAAATCCTGAACTGGAATGGGAAAAAACGTATCAGTTCAATATTGGTACGGAAGCCAGCCTCTTTAACCAGGCTTTATCATTTGAAGTTGATTTCTATCACAAGTTAACAACAGATTTATTACTCGACAGACCGGTACCTGCTACAACCGGTTTTACGGTTATTCAGGATAATATCGGTGCGTTGTCAAACAGAGGTTTTGATGTTCGGTTAACGACACAAAATGTGAGAAGCTCTGACTTTTTCTGGAGTTCAACTTTGAACTTTAACTACAACCGAAACCGGGTTGAACGACTTGGAGCCGGAGATGAGGATATTTTCCCAGGGCCTTTTTGGGTATCAGGAAGCCAGACCATACTTCGTGTAGGTGAGCCTGTTGGAAACTTCTACGGCTTTGAAAGATTGGGAACTTGGAACACAGATGAAGCTGAAGAAGCGGCCGAAGTTGGCGCTATTCCGGGTGAAGCCAAACGTTCAGAGAATAGAAAAATAATTGGTAATGGACTTCCTGACTTTACAGGTAGCTTTGTTAATAATTTTAATTTCAGAAATTTTGAATTTATGGTTGATCTCCAATTTGTGCTTGGGAGTGATATAATGCAGCAATTTTTACATACTGCCGAGGATCGTCAGGCTTTAACAAATGGTCTGCGAACTCAGCTGGTAAATGCATGGACAGAAGACAATCAGGATACTATGTACCAAAGAATCAGGCATCAGCCCAGATCAGGACAAAATACACAGGCAGACAGTCACTGGATTGTAGATGGTTCATATTTGCGGGGTAATTTGATACAGCTCGGTTATAATTTTGATCAGTCATTAATTAATAACTGGGGCCTTACACAGCTGAGAGTAACAGCAAGCCTTGAAAATGCTTTCGTAATTCATTCCAGTGATTTTAAAGGGCATGATCCTGAAGCAAGCTCGTGGGGAGGAAATATTCATGCACAGAATATATTCTTCTATCAGTATCCAAGGCCAAGAACGGCTTCGCTTGGAATCAGATTACAATTTTAATCAGAGTTTTAAATCTATATACCTATGAAAAAGTTATTAATAATAACCGCAGCGCTGCTGATTTTTACAGCCTGCGACGACTTTTTGACGGAATCACCGAAAACTGAAATCGCAGTTGATCAGTTTTTTGATTCACCAGATGATGCCAGAAGTGCAGTTAATGCACTGTACCGTGATGGAGCCGGAGCAGGCGCATATGGCTCAGGTGGATTCAGAGGCAGTGATGTAATGATTGGCGCTTACATGTCCGGACTCTTCGATAATGAAGGAAAAGGTGAACGGATTGAAGGGCAGCTTGCGCAAACCCTTCAGCAAGATCCGGTAAATTTTAACCAATTTGCAGGTGGCTGGTGGAACGCTAAATATCGAGTCATTAACCGGGCTAACCTCGTCTTGTCCCGCATAGATAACATACAGGGAATGGACGAGAGTGAGCGTCAGAATTTAACCGGTGAGGCAAGATATTTTCGTGCACTGAATTACTTTTCACTTGTCAAGTATTTTGGTGATGTGCCTTTGATCAGAGAACCATTTGAAGGGCTGAATGATATCTTCGTGGACAGAGAAAGTTCTGATTTGGTTTACGAGTTGATCATTGAAGACTTAAACTGGGCACTGAATAATACTTCATTGCCAGACACACCCTTTGAAAGTGGAAATAACGGCCGAATTACCATG
The DNA here is from genome assembly GCF_041686455.1 of Rhodohalobacter sp. Classification (NCBI taxonomy): domain Bacteria; kingdom Pseudomonadati; phylum Balneolota; class Balneolia; order Balneolales; family Balneolaceae; genus Rhodohalobacter; species Rhodohalobacter sp. The sequence goes on along the minus strand of NZ_JAWLDW010000102.1, from coordinate 5,848 downwards.
GGAACAGTAGCCACTCTGCTTGCCAATGTACATTTACAAAGAGCCGGTTTTCCACTTCAGCAAAATACAGGTTATGCTGATGCAGCCACTTCTGCACGGCAGGTTATCAACTCAGGAACCTACAGCCTGATTGAGCATGGAGATGATGTTGATGGAGAAAGTGCATACAACAGCATGAGGGTATCTGAACAGGAGCCGGAATACATTTGGTCTGTTGAGTATGATGGCGATGTTGCCGTTAGCCAGTACCCAAGAATTACCATACCCGGTGTAATTCGTCCATCAGGAATTGAGTATAGTCGAACATTAAATATGTATCGTCCTATTAGTGCATTAATTAGAATGTATGATCCAGATGAAGATCTCAGGGTTCAAAACAGGCAGCTGTTTTTCAATTCTCTCGAAGTAGATGGCGAGGAACTAGAATTTGGCGAGTATGCTCCTTACGTGTGGTTCGAAGAAGAGGCAATTTTCGGAAACGCCAGGGGAACAATGAACCTGAATATCACTAAATATTCTCAAGTTCTGTTGGTTGCCGCTGAAGCAATTGCCCGATCGGAGGGAGTTACGGCGGAGGCAGTTGGTTACCTTGCGGATGTACGTGACAGAGCCTACTGGAATACAGATCGGGCAGAAATCGTTGCATCACTTAGCGGCCTTTCTGTTGAGCAATTTGTACAAGAAGTTTGGACAGAAAGATACAGAGAACTACCCTTAGATTTTGTGGCCTGGCATGATATTCAGCGAACACGTCAATATCCAGTAGCTTCAGAAAACAATCCTGGAAGTGTTTCATACATAGATGTTATTGGAGCCGATAATAACTGGGGACGGACTTACAGTGAAAATGATTTGCTGTATCCAATTCCGGACGATGAGATGCAGAGAAATGAAAACCTTACTCAAAATCCTGGTTATTAAATTAAAAATAGTTAGGCTGCATCCGTGTGCAGCTTAAATATAAAACTACATTAATGGTGATGAAGGTCCTCCGAACAGTAAAGTGTTCGGGGGTTTTTCTATAATTTACTATAAAATTACTTTTTCAGGATTCTGACATGAGGTTATTTAAATTTTCAATTTTATTACTAATTGTACTCTTAGTGATTTTAAGCTGTATTAATGAAAGTCAAATAAATAATCCTAAAGACATAGATGCTATAGAAGAAATCAGTGCAGCCAGGGCTGATGCGTTTAATGAAGGAGATGCCGCATCTATAGCAACTCATTTTACTGAAAACGGACTGTTAATGGCTCCCGATTCACCTGTTCTAACAGGAAGAATAGCGGTTGAAGAGTACTACCAGGAAATATTTGATGAATATGAAACCTCGCTCGACAGCTATTATGAAGATGTTCAGGTATCTGGTAATCTGGCATTTGGCCGGGGAGTAGCAGATGTTGAATTAGTGCCAAAAGTTGGCGGCGATACCATCTATACCACTTCAAAATATATAAACATATTGCAAAAGCAAGCTGATGGATCTTGGTTAACTACTCACGACATCTGGAATAATAACGAATAGCAGATACAAACTTATACTAACCGGCTATCAAATCTATACGTTTTGTTTTAAAAAGGAATACTGTTGGAGTAATCCTCGATATTGATGCTTTAAAGATCTAACAGAACACTGCCTAACTTATTTAATTTACTTGGTATGTAAGAGGTAGTTGATAAATAGTAGGTAAATGCATTGTTGAAATATTTAGAAAGTTTAAACCAAGATATATCGCCGTTCAGGATCATTGAGGTGTATTGTGGTTCTGGAATTTTAAAATCCGTGAATTAGACTGATTTATTGGATTTAATAAAATTAGCTATAAATAATTGTAGCTTTTTTAAACTATAAATAAATAATAAAATGATGCATTTTAATGTTTACTTCACTCTATGTTTAACAGTCATTTTATTCTTAGTTTTGGGATGCGCATCCTATGAGAGGAACGATGAAAGTGGCCAGAGCAATGAATGGATTTCCATTTGGGATGGAGAATCATTTGATAACTGGAGAGCCAGCGAAAATCCCGAATCGTTTCAAATAGAAGAGGGTAAGATCGTGGTTGATGGCCCGCGAGCACATCTTTTTTATGAAGGCCCGGTGGCTGATGCAGACTTTGTAAATTTTGAATTTCGTGCTGATGTATATACTTATCCTCAGGCAAATTCCGGGATATTTTTCCATACACAATATCAAGAAGAAGGATGGCCACAGCACGGTTATGAAGCCCAGATAAATGCAACACACAGCGATCCGCGTAAAACAGGTAGTCTATACGCTGTAAAAGATGTTATGAATGATGCACCTCATGAAGATGAAGAGTGGTTTGACTATTATATAAAAGTTGAGGGCAACAATATAACGTTTGAGGTTAACGGTGAAACGGTCATGGAATTCACAGAACCGGACGATCGTGATGGTGATATAAGCCTGAGCAGTGGCACGGTTGCCCTGCAGGCCCATGACCCTGACAGCCGAATTTATTTCCGGAATATTGAAGTTCGACCATTAGATTAATCGATAGACATAACACCTAATTTAAGTTCACCTATGGCGTTTGAAATTCTGCAATCAGGCAAACATTACGATGTGGTTATAGTAGGGTCGGGAGCCGGCGGAGGCATGGCCGCGAATATCCTTTCCAAAGCGGGTTTATCGGTTGCGGTGATGGAGGCCGGGGGCGATTATGATCCGGCCAAAGATGAGTACCGCACGCAGTTCCGCTGGCCCTGGGAATCGCCCCGCCGGGGAGCGGGAACGGTTCGGCCCTTTGGTGATTTTGATGCAGCGTGGGGAGGATGGGAAATTGATGGAGAACCCTATACGAAAACCGTCGGCACGGAATTCGATTGGTTTCGGTCACGAATGCTTGGCGGGCGCACCAACCACTGGGGCAGGATTTCTCTTCGATTTGGGCCAAAGGATTTTAAACGAAAAGACCTGGACGGGTTAGGCGATAACTGGCCCATCGGCTATGAGGATATCAAACCGTACTACGATAAAGTTGATAAACTGATTGGCGTTTTTGGCACCAATGAAGGCCTGGAAGATGACCCGGACGGATTTTTCCTGCCACCTCCTAAGCCCCGCCTGCATGAACTGTATATTAAGCGAGGAGGACAACGTGCAAATATCCCGGTCATTCCCATGAGAAAATCCGTGTTAACCCGGCCGGTGAACAGTGAGCGGGGTGTCTGTTTTTATTGCAACCAGTGTAACCGCGCCTGCAGCATCTATGCCGATTTTTCTTCCGGGACGTGTCTTGTTCAACCTGCAATGAAACAAGGAAGCGTGGACCTGTATACCCTTGCCATGGTTCGCGAAGTTCTGACAGATTCTACCGGTAAGGCAATGGGAGTGTCTTATATCGATAAACGCGATAAACAGGAGTATCAAATTAATGCGAAAGTGGTCGTCCTTGGCGCCTCCGCTTGTGAGTCGGCCCGGATATTGTTGAACTCAAAATCATCCACTCATCCCAATGGCCTTGCCAATGGTAGCGGAATGGTAGGTCGGTACCTGCACGATTCAACCGGGGCGAGCCGCTCGGCCATCATCCCCGGGCTTATCGGCCGGGAGCGCTACAACGAAGATGGAGTGGGCGGAGCCCACGTATACGCCCCGTGGTGGCTGGATAACAGTAAGCAGGATTTTCCTCGGGGATATCACCTGGAGTTTGGCGGTGGGATGAGTATGCCATCGTACGGCTTTGGGTTTGGGATGGATTCGATTCGCCAATACATTACCGACGAAATGGGACAACCCTCCCGTAACGGCGGCTATGGCGCAGGGCTCAAAAACGATATTCGAAGCATTTATGGCGCCACCGTGGGTGTGGCAGGGCGCGGGGAAAGCGTGCCCCAGTATGATAATTACTGTGAGATTGATCCGGCGACCGTGGACGAATTCGGGATCCCTGTCTTACGGTTTAACTACAACTGGACCGACCACGAAGTGAAGCAGGCCAAGCATATGCAGGATACGTTTGAAGAACTGCTGACCAGTATGGGCGGAGAGCTGTTGGGGAGCAAGGCCGGAGAGGAGTCGCAATATGGCCTGGAAGCCCCCGGGCGTATTATCCATGAAGTGGGAACCACCCGGATGGGTGATGACCCGGATACGTCGGTGCTGAACAAATATTCCCAGGCTCATGAATGTGATAATCTGTTTGTGGTAGACGCCGGGTCGTTTGTTTCGCAGGCGGATAAAAACCCCACATGGACTATCCTTGCACTTTCATGGCGAGCATCAGACTACATCGTGGATCAGCTCAATAAACGCAATATCGGCTAAGGCAGAGTACCGGATCAACCCACATTTATTTTTAGACAAAAACGACACACAATGGATAGACGAGAACATTTAAAATTACTGTTTGCGGGCTCAATTGGAACAGGACTGCTGCTGTCGTCCTGCACCGAGGAAGATCGCGACACCAGCCGCCAGATCATTACAGAGAATTCTGAATCGTACGGACGGACGGCAGAGGAACTACTAAGAGATGAGCGGCTGCAGTCCGAGACGTTTTTTACGGACCACGAACGTGAGACGGTAGAAGTTCTTGTGGATTTGATCATCCCGGCGGATGAAACGTCCGGAAGCGCGACGGAAGCCGGGGTCCCCGATTTTATTGAATTCATGATGAAGGATCTTCCGTCCATGCAGACGCCGACCCGCGGGGGGCTGATGTGGGTTGACGGGCAGTGCCGCCAGCGATTCGGGGAGCCGTTTACGGACTGCTCTGAGTCGCAGCAGAAAGACGTACTCGATGACATCGCCTATCCGGATGAGGCCCGGGATGACATGCAGTTTGGTGTGCGGTTCTTCAGCCGAATGCGAGACTTAACGGCCACAGGATTCTTCACCTCCCAGATGGGAGTTGAGGATTTGGATTACAAGGGAAACCGGGCAAATATCTGGGATGGCGTTCCACAGCAAGTCCTTGACAAGCATGAACTTTCCTACAACCAGAAAACGCTTGATGAATGCCTGCAGGCGGATGAAATAAATAAGATTGCAGAGTGGGACGAGGCCGGTAATTTATTAAGATAGAAGGTATTAGTTACAAAGATGAGAATATTGGGGTCTCAGAAAAGCTAATTTCTACATCTTAATGTTTTTTCAGATGTTGATAAATTTTAGAAAGATATAGAAATGAAATTACTAGCACGTACGTATTAAAAAATAAATTTCCTATGAAATCTAATTATTTGAATCGAAATTTTCTCTTCTTAAAATTGCTCCTTTCTATCTTTATCTGTGGCATAGTGGCTGGTGTACGAGGGCAATCCAGTGAGCTTACTTTTACGGATATAGATCTGAGTTCTATGAATGACTTTCGGTCGCCTGCTGACAACTGGCAGCTTGCAGGGGATGTGTTTATGGATTTAACGGAAGATCTTGATGTACAGCCAGAATCGGGTCATGGTATTCTGGTGAATACTAGCTCAGGCGACAATCCGCAAGATATATTCACCGAGTGGGAGCATGGGGATCTGGATTTGGAACTTGAATTTATGATGGCCAAAAATTCCAATTCCGGTATCTATCTTCAGGGTAGGTATGAGCTTCAGATGCTCGACAGCTGGGGTGTTCAGCAACCAAAATTCAGTGATATGGGTGGCGTATACCAGTGGATGGATACGAGCGAGGGTTCCGGTGGAATTGCCCCGCGATCAATTGCAAGCCGGGCACCCGGTCTCTGGCAGCATCTGTCAATAAAATTCAGGGCTCCGAGGTTTGATGACAATGGAGAAAAAGTAGCTCATGCCAAACTGGAGGAGGTAAAACTGAATGGCGTACTGATCCACAGAAATGTGAATTTAGTTCGTCCCACCGGGGGGGCA
>NZ_JAWLDW010000015.1:0-39302 GCF_041686455.1 Rhodohalobacter sp. | reverse complement strand
GATTAAATAGACGCCTCATCTTTATTTGATTATTTAACTTAATCTCTCTGTTCGGCGCGAATCAATTGTCCTCCCTTTACCCCGGGTTTCGTTATACTCGACCCGGGACTATTTACAGAAAACCCCTGCCGGGGTTTAACACACTAGCGCGGGATTTATCCCCGCGATAAACTAAAGTGTCAGTCTATCCTTTATTAACACATCTGACCGTGGGAATCGATCTGACGGGAATCTAAATTCCACCATCGGGATCGTGCGTATTTATTCCTATTTTCATTTCTCAAACCGCACAAAACCAATCCAATGATTAAAAAGTACCAGTTACGAGTTAATCCTGAGACCGCTGCAAAGCCTGAGCTGATGGAAAGATTTCTTTCTCAAGAGAAGAATATTCCTATGGACGAAATAAACCACATTGAAGTACTTAAACGATCCATCGATGCACGGCAGAAGGATGTGATCATCAACCTGAAGGTGAATGTCTACATTGGTCAAGAGTACCGGGAGGAGCCGATAACTTTGCCGGACTATCCACACGTTGGGAATGAAGAGGAAGTGATCATTGTGGGAATGGGTCCGGCCGGACTCTTTGCCGCTCTGAAGCTTATTGAACTGGGTAAGAAACCGATTGTCCTCGAACGTGGGAAGGATGTGAAAGAGCGAATTCAGGATCTGAAGGGAATCAACGTGAAGCATATTGTGAATGAGGATTCCAACTACTGTTTTGGTGAGGGCGGAGCCGGAACGTACTCGGACGGAAAGCTCTACACGCGATCCAAGAAGCGTGGGGATGTTGACCGGATCTTACGTCTGTTGGTCGGCTTTGGAGCGGTGAGAAATATCATGGTGGATGCTCATCCACACATAGGAACCAACAAGTTGCCTCCCATCATAGAAAAGATGCGAGAATGTATTCTGGATCACGGTGGGGAGATCCATTTTAATACCCGTGTGACAGATTTCATCATCGAGGGAGATCAGATGAAAGGGGTGAAAACACTGTCGGGAGATATTTTCAAGGCTGATCAGGTGATATTGGCAACCGGACACTCGGCAAGGGATATTTTTGAGCTGCTTCACCGGAAAGGCGTTGAGATTGAGCTCAAGCCGCTGGCAATCGGAGTGAGGGTGGAACATCAGCAATCCCTGATCGACTCGATACAGTACAGCTGTGATGTGCGCAATGACTATCTGCCGCCATCACCCTACAGTATCGCCAAGCAGGTGGATGATCGTGGTGTGTACTCATTCTGTATGTGTCCGGGTGGAGTGATTGCTCCTTGTGCCACAAAACCGGGGGAGATCGTAACCAACGGCTGGTCTTCGTCCAGAAGGGCACGGGCTACAGCAAATTCAGGAATTGTTGTAGAACTTCGTGAAGAGGATTTTGTACCGTTTGCCGAGCATGGTCCATTAGCTGCAATGGAGTTCCAAAAATCGATTGAACAGAGGGCGTGGGAGATGGGCGGAAAAACTCAGACCGCACCGGCACAGCGCCTGGTCGATTTTGTGGATAGAAAGCTCTCGGCTGATCTGCCCAATACATCCTATGCTCCGGGAATAAAATCCGTAGAGCTGAGTGAAGTTCTGCCCGATTTTATCCACAATGCACTGGTTCGGGGTTTCAAAAAGTTTGATCAATCGATGAAGGGATACCTGACAAATGAAGCTGTGGTTCACGCACCGGAGTCGCGTACTTCCTCACCGGTACGAATTCCGCGCGATTGGAAGACATTTCAACATGTGCGAGTAAAGGGTCTCTATCCCTGCGGAGAGGGAGCAGGATATGCAGGTGGGATTATATCTGCAGCGATGGATGGAGAGAAGTGTGCGGTGGCTTGTGTTGAGCGTAGTGATTGAGATTATCCGTCAGACCGCTCCAAGCGGTCTGACGGGTGGTTTAAAAAAGATTGAGTTCATGTACTCGTGGCACGACTCCAAGTCGTGCCACGAGTGTTTAGAACTTTCAATTTTCCATACTTTCAAACAGAGCAATAGTCTCTCCGCTACTGTTATAAAACTTCAGAATCTGCGAACTTTGCTCCATTCGTTCCACTTCATTCAGCATTGAGAAATAGAGGTTCTCCAGATCCATATCCGGGCAAGCCATTTTTGTAGCGGCAATCTGACTGAAATCTGCTTCTCCGGACTCCGCATCCAACTCAAAACCACCGTTGTACTGATTGCAACCGCCTCTGCCGTACAATCGATTTTCACTCTCATCAAATTGGATTGTGGGAATCGATTCACTTGTTTCTACCTCGGAAACGGGCTCTCCATTGAGTTCAGTCAAAATCCAGTTAATACCAAAGATAGATGCCGATACCTCGGTTTGACGATTTTGATCATCGGGTTGGCTTGAATCAGACTCACATGCAACGAAAGTAAAAGCTGTTAAGAGTAATAGAATTATATATTTCATTTTTTAGTACCGTATTGAAACTTAAAGTATCCGTCTTCCCGCTTGGAGCGTGCTGACGGGAATTTGAAATTTAAATATTTGGACTAGCAGTTTTGAAATACCGGTATTAATTACTTCGTCTCCACCGTCGGCGTTCCCTGCGGCCCATTTCATCGGTTATAACGTCTTCCGGATGAATACTCATGTACTCCATGCCGGCTTCAGGAATTTGTGATTTTCCGCTGTTTGTTCTGAATTTTGGTTTTACATAGTGCCAGTTGTGTATCCCTTCAGAATCTTCCCGGTTGAATGTCACAGATTCGTCATTTCTGTAGTAGATGAGTAAGCGAATTTGATTACCAAATCCAAACTCTTCACCTGCCATCTCACCCAGAGGTTCTCCGGGATAAACCGTATCACCTACATCAACAAATATCTTGTCATCCCTAAAAACTGAATACCGTGCAAATGTACAATCGTCCTGCGCAACAACCACATAATTTCGGTCACTTGAATAGACAAGTCCCTCATGGGTTGAATTGTCCCCATCACGAATGGATATGACGGTTCCTTTTCTTGCCGCGTGAATCATCGATTCACCTTCCATATAAAAAACAATGGAGTACCAGTCTTCCGGTGCGTCATGTCTCAGCCGCTCATAAACATAACTCAATTCACCGGATCGGGCTTTTACACCTTCCGGATATGGCAAAAGATATTCAATATCATCGGGTTCAGTATCCAGACAGCCGGTATGGGTTCTATATCGATAACGGTAGTTGGTCTGTAGATTGCCCATCTCTTTGCTGAGCTTGAATAAGCGCGATCTTCCACTTGATACATTTCTTGAATAGGGTAGGGATGTGCTTGCCCGAAGATTTGTCAATGTGCTAAAGTCGATGGTTACAATAAACGGAGATGGGGATTGATTCGTGGCGTAAAAGGTGTATGCATCCCGATTATTTCTTTGTACTTCGATTTTAACATTCGATTGCCTGGCAATGAGATCTGATGATAGAAACAGGAATAGTAAGAATGTGACGATTGTAGAATATCGTGTCATATAATCGACTTTGTGAAAACTTATGCTGTGGACGTTAAAGATTTCGGTAGATGAATGCAAAACAGTGAGATAGATAAAGGTTTCGGGACATCTTTTTATGATTTATAATCATTGGAACATTAAACAGCACAATCAGTTATAAAAGAATAGATAATTTAATTTTCTAAAAAATTCACGTTTTATATATGAAAATTATTAAGCAAATAAGTCTCATAGCAGTAACTGCAATACTTGGTTTATTTTTACTCAGTTCCTGCGGTGACGAAAATAATGATCAGAAGTCTCAGAATTTTGAGCAGGAACAACAAGAGATGGTGAATAATCTGGAGAATTTGAGAGATGATCTGGACGCAAAGATAGATGAGCTTGGAGAACGTATTGAAGAAGACGGTGACGATGTTAGCGAAGACGTTGAAGAGGCCTATCAGGAACTTAGGGATGACCGGTCAGAGTTGGAAAAGACTATTGATAATGTTGAAGATGCATCAAAAGATTCATGGGATAGAATTAAGACAGAAGCTGATAATGTGTATGATTCCGTATCCAACCAATTCAATGAATGGATAGATGAATTAAATAGCTGAGTTGAGAATAATAGATTTATTGATGACCCCAGAAGAGGCGCAGAACTTATTAGTACTGCGCCTTTTTTTTATTTGATGGGTTGAGATTGAGTGAGTTAAACTGTTTTTATCTCATTAAATAGCCTTAGTTACTCTAACTCAATTGACTTTGTAAAGCTTCCTTTTAACTTGTCTAAGTGAATCAGGTACAGTTTTCAAACATAGACGATCAATAAAACGGGCATCAAGCTCAAATCAAATAGTTGAAACAATATGAGTATTAACACAGGAATTGTAGGCTATGGAAAATCAGCTCAAATTTTTCATGCGCCGCTGATTAATGCTGTAGAAGGTTTAAATTTTTATAGTGTGGTAGAGCGCAACAGTGATGATGCCATTCGGCAACATCCGGACGTTGAAGTGTTCAGAAGTTTCAAAGAAATATTGAAGGACGATAAAACAGAGCTTTTGATTATCACAACGCCTAATCACCTTCACTTTTCTATGGCGAGAGAAGCATTAAGTGCAGGAAAGCATGTTGTAATTGACAAACCGTTCACGATTACTTTTGAGGAAGCCAATAAGCTGATACGCCTAGCTGATGATTTGGATCTGAAACTGTCTGTTTTTCAAAATCGCCGTTGGGATGGTGATTTTATGACGGTGAAAAAGTTGATCAAAGATCGGAAAGTAGGAGAAACAGTGGAGGTAGTTTCTACATTCAACCGGTTTCGAAACCAGATTCAGGAAGATGCATGGAGAGAATCGAGTCAGCCGGGAAGCGGTGTTTTATATGACTTGGGACCTCATTTGATTGATCAGTCTATTCAGATTTTTGGTAAGCCGGATCAAATTTATGCAGATATACGTGAACAACGAGACGGAGTAACAGACGATTATTTTGAACTGGATTTGCACTACCCGAACCTTAAGGTAAAACTGAAATCCGGGGTTTTGGTCGCGGATCCATCACCCAGATTTACAGTGAGAGGAACGGAAGGAGCATTTGTTACATTCGGCCTGGATCCACAGGAACAGAATTTAAAAGAGGGTAAGACACCTGATTCATCAGATAGAAGTTCTGATGCGAATAGCTCATGGGGAACCCTATATAAATGGGTAGACGGTAAAATGATTGAAGAGAAAGAAAAAATCGCGTTTGGGAACTATTCCATATTTTATTGGGATATGGCGGCCGCAATCAATGGGGAAGGGGAACTGCCGGTTGACCCGAACGACGCTGCTTTTGCTATTTACCTCATAGAACTAGCATTCAAGAGTAACCTGGAAGGTAAACGTCTGGATGTATCTAAATAATTGTCCACATACGTATTCCAATTTCTCTCTAGACTAGGGAGTTCTTTTTGCAACCCCACTTTCAAATGCGGCTTCCTTAACAGCTTTAGCCACTTCCCGTACTACTTTTTTGTTGAAAACACTTGGAATAATGTATTCTTCTCCAACCTCATCCTCACCTATACAGTTCGCAATGGCATAGGCGGCGGCCAGCTTCATCTCTTCGTTGATATCTGATGCCCTGGCATCCAGTGCTCCTCTGAATATTCCGGGAAATGCCAATACGTTATTAATCTGATTGGGGTAGTCGCTTCGTCCGGTGGCGATGATTCTGGCCTTACCCTGAATTTTCTCAGGTCGGATTTCAGGGTCGGGATTGGCCATGGCAAAAATGATTGCATCCTCAGCCATCTGTTCAACAGCCTCAACCGGAATTGTGTCAGGGCCACTTACTCCGATGATCAGATCGGCTCCTTTTGTAGCATCCAGTAATCCGCCTGTTAACTTCTGTTGATTCGCGTTCTCAGCAACCCATTTTTTATTCTCATCGAGATGATCGGTATCGTCCCTATTCAGGATACCGTCGATATCAACAGGCAGCAGTTCTTTAACACCGGCTTCAAGCAGTATTCGGCTGATGGCACTTCCTGCTGCTCCAATTCCTACAACCACAACACGAATATCTTGAAGGCTCTTACCTACGACCTTAAGCGCATTGATTGTGGCGGCCAATGCAACCACAGCTGTTCCGTGCTGGTCATCGTGAAATACAGGTATATCCAGCTCTTCCTTGAGTCGATGTTCAATCTCAAAACATTTTGGTGCACCTATATCCTCCAGATTAATTCCGCCAAATCCCGGTGAGATATTTTTTACCGTTTGGACAATTTCATCTGCACTTTTAGTGCTCAGGCAGATTGGATAGGCATCAATATCAGCAAACTCTTTAAAAAGCATCGCTTTACCCTCCATCACAGGCATAGCCGCTTCTGGACCGATATCACCAAGTCCGAGCACGGCGGTGCCATCCGTTACTACTGCAATGGAGTTCTGCTTAATGGTGAGAGAGTGCACATTATCCTTGTCGCGGGCAATGGCTTTACAGATACGAGCTACACCGGGAGTATAGGCCATGGAAAGTGTATCACGGGTGTCTACCGGGACTTTATTTTTGATACTTATTTTACCGTTGATGTGGAGCAGAAAAACACGGTCGGAGACGTATCGAACTTCAATTCCATCTATAAGCTTTACTGCCTCAACAATTTCACGAGAGTGTCGTGCATCGCGTGCACTAACCGTAATATCCCGGACTTTAAATTTCCCCTCAACAGCTACAACGTCGACACCTCCCGGATCACCGCGGTGCTCTGCAATAACATTTAATACTTTGGCGAGCATACCGGGTTTGTTTTCGATGGCCATGCGGATGGTAAAACTATAACTGACGCTCGGTTGTATTTCACTCATGGAAGAAGTTCTAAATCAAATATTTTCTTGGTCACTTAAAATGCACCAAATTCAAAAAACATAAAATTGGAGAGCACAAAGTTAATACTTTTTTACAGAGATTTGTATTTAAGTCTTACTGCAATGATTTGATTAAGAATAGATAAGGGGAAATTAAATCGCTGTAAATTGCCCGGGATTAGAGTGAGCCTTCTTCTGTAAATCGATTAAAACCTGTTGCATATTCTTTTCGAATTGAATTGAAAGATCCTCAGAGGGGGTATCGGAATTGAACGTAACCGGAGGGCCTATTTTTATATTAAGCTCCGGCTTATCATGACGGGCTGTGTGAATATAAATCCCGATCGGTACAATATCTGAACCGGGAGTGCGACTGGCAATCCATCCCAAGCCTTTTTGAAATTCAGGTTTTAGAGTTGAAAATGGGACAATTTTCCCCTCAGGATATATGAACAGACTGGAATTGTCGCGCTTCATAGAATCTACGGCATAGCGGAGTGATTTAAGTGCAGCTCGAGGTTCACTTAAATTGACAGAAAAAGCGCCGATTTTGCTAAAAAACTTGTGTTGCCTCATCTGCTTGTCTTCCATTATAGCACGGGCATTTTGTTTAAACAATTTTTGATTTAAGAGGAATGGAATCAGACCGTCCCACCAAGAGGTGTGGTTTAGGTAGTAAATGGTTTTACTATCCTCTCCGGGTTGGTACTGTTGATCAATCGCGATATTTTTGAATCGTCGCCAGAAAAGATTACGAACATAGAGATCAAATATGGAGATAAACCACTTTGATTCGTTAGACGGTATAAAATCTGTAGATGATCTGTTCACGTTGATAAAGGAAACATGTTTGGATGAGGATTGAGTTTTTGAATCATCTCCCCTTGAGGGGAGTGTTCCGACTGTATTTTGTCGGGGCGAGGGGTGTTCATCCCCCTGTTCACCTGACTTACATCAGGATCACTTCCCCCTTCGAAGGGGGCTATTCATAATCAAACACAAAATTAACTTCTGATATAATTAAGAGTTTAAGGTACATGGAGATCACGAACAAACAAATTGCGGAATACACGGAATCGTTCACCTCTGAGGAACCAGATATCATCAAGGAACTGGTAGAGGCATCGGATGAAGATCTGGAGTATATAGATATGCTAAGTGGTCGGCAGACCGGAATGCTGCTGAAAATGCTTGTGTCAATTTCCGGAGCCAAACGAATTCTGGAAGTGGGGACATTTACGGGTTATTCGGCCATCATGATGGCGCAGGCACTTCCGGATGGTGGGGAGTTGATCACTTGCGAAATGAACGAACACTACAATAGAATATCTGAACCGTTTTTTTTAAGAGAGCCTTACCGAACAAAAATCATACAGAAATTGGGAAATGCACTAGAAATTATTCCAAGCTTGGATGGCACATTTGACCTGATCTTTCTCGATGCGGATAAAGTGAACTACCCGAAATACTATCGGCTTGCTAAAGAGAAAATCAATGCCGGGGGACTCATTGTTATTGATAACGTTTTGTGGGATGGGGATGTGCTGAATCGGAAGAACCGAAAGGCAGAGGCTATCCATGAGATGAATGAAATCATTCGGGATGACAAAGAAGTAGAGCAACTGATGTTACCGCTTCGCGACGGTGTAACGATTGTTAAGGCTTTGAATTAGCAAAAAACCTGAATGTATACAAAGTTCTCACATTGTGAACTTTGTGCAACACCTCGTGCCCGTTGTGGTTCGGGTAATGCTTTATTTTTTACTTCCCTTGTACAGCTCGTATTCAAAAAGTTTGCACTCAAGGGTGGAATTAAATAGCGTAGTTCTTGATTTGGCACGTAACCCAACTTTTTTAGCCAGAGCCATATTTGCAGTAAAAACATAACCTGTTTTGCCGGGGCAATCCTGTTTCATGAAGTCACCGATTCCCTTGTAAAGCGGCCGTAAATCAGTGTTGTCTTCCAATCGCATACCATAGGGTGGATTGAAAACCACAACGCCATCTCCATCCGGTATGGGCGTTTGGTCGTACTCGCAGGTCTCAAACTCAATGAGGTGATCTACACCGGCCGTTTTTGCATTTTTTTTAGCTGCCATAATCGCTCGCGGATCCTGGTCTGTTGCAATAAACTTTCCTTCTAAATCTTTTACAGCTTTCTTTTTGGCTTCATCCCGTACTTGCTGGTAGTATGATTCGTCGTAGCCCAGAATATGCATAAAACCGAAATTGTTACGAAGCGAAGCGGGAGCTCTGTTTAGTGCCAGCATAACGGCTTCAATAGCAATCGTTCCACTACCTGTCATCGGATTGATGAAATGTTCCTGACCCGGCTTCCATCGGGTAGATTGTACAATAGCTGATGCCAGGGTTTCCTGCATGGGAGCCGCCACTGATGCTGATCGGTAATTTCTTCGGGAGAGTGATTCACCCGATGTGTCAAGAAAAATTCTTGCTCCTTGCCGGTTCCAGAATAGGAAAAGGACCGTGTCATTCAGATTTGAACCTGTATCGGGACGGGACTCAGTTTTAAAACGAATGCGGTCCACAACCGCATCTTTTACTACCAGATTGGCAAACTGATCATTATCGATTGTGGTATGATCTACTCGTGAGGTAACAGAAAAGTAACCATCTTCAGAAATCCAGTTTTCCCATGGGATTTTTTTTAGCCAGTTTCGAAGCTGGTCTGGCGAATGAATCGATTTCTCTTCCATCAGGTAGTGAACACGGTGTGCCGTTCTTAACCAAAAATTGAGCAGAATGCAGTCGTTTAGAGATGCCTCAACTTCCACACCTGTTTTTCGTGTAGATATTGGCTGAAAACCCAATTCACGTACTTCTTTTTCAAGGAGTGTAGCGAGTCCAAGAGGGCAGGTGATACTTACGGTACTTTTCTTGTTAAAATCGGCCATTTTTGAATGTCTTGGTGTGGAAATTAAAAGCTGTAAACAGGTTGAAAAGTCGTGCCTCCCCTCTTGAGAGGGGACAGGCAACGAAGTGTTCAACGTAGTTGTCAGGGGTGTGTTTTCACTAATTTGTGTTTATTGTTGGCAGAGAATAACTTATTACTCATTACTCAGTCCGACTCATTAAAAGAATCAGAGTTCGGCAATCGGTACACACCCCTTGTTCTCCAGAATAACGCTTCGCGTTTTCTTTCGAACCTATCCCCTCTCAAGAGGGGAAGTGTTTCTCAAATAAAAAAACCCGATCAGATATACAACGAAGTAATCAGATCGGGTTTTAAATTTATTACAAAATGAAATTAATCGGCAACTTCTACCAATTCAATTTCAAATTTCAGGTCCTGGCCTGCTAGTGGATGATTGGCATCCAATGTCAGGTTTTCGTCTCCAACTTCTGTGATACGAACTGGAATCGGTTGTCCGTCCTGCTGATTTACCTGAAGCTGCATTCCAACTTGCGGTTCAACATCATCCGGAAGTTGATCTTTTGGTACGGAGATCACTAAATCTTCTCTTGATTCTCCGTAAGCATCATCACTTGGAATTTCTACTTCTGTTGAATCGCCAACATTCATTCCAACTACGGCTTTTTCAAAGCCCGGAATCAACTGGCCCTGACCCAATGTAAATTCTAAAGGTTCTCGTTCTGCTGATGTATCAAATACCGTACCGTCAGTCAATGTGCCGGTGTAATGAACTTTTACGGTATCTCCTTCTTTTACTTTTGACAAAATGTTTTGTATTTATTTTTAATTATTATGTTGTATGACCTAAATATAACCATTTTAATGCAGAATTAAGAATTTGAGCATCCTATTCGGCACCGATCAACCCAACCTCAAAGAACTTTTTGATACAGCAGAGACCATAGCTGTTATTGGCTGTTCTTCCAATCCATACAGAACGAGCAATCATATCACTAAATACCTCATTGATCAGGGGTTTACTGTGATACCTGTAAACCCAAATGAAACAGAGGTTTTTGGATTAAAAAGCTACCCGTCTATTGATGAGATACCTGAAAATATAAATGTGGATATAATGAACATTTTCAGAAACAAAAAGTATACGGACGAAACCGTCATCGAGATTATCGAATGGGCAGATAGGAGTGGCCAGAAACCCATCATCTGGACTCAACTTGATGTTGGTACCGACTCTTCTAAAAAAAGATCTGAAGAGAGTGGTCTTACCTACATCAAAAATCGGTGTATTATGGTTGATCATCGTTCAGTTTAATTGTTGCCGTGTTCAAGTCACTAACGCAACAGCGCGGTGTTTTAAGGTTTGTTGAATAGGTGAAAGCTAATCTAATAGTGAATGGTTTTCAGTCAATGAACACTTTCGCCATTATAAACCTGCACTTTTGTATCTGCAGTGCAGTTGATATGTATGATTGCAGTACAAAATTTGTAAATTATTGGTATTCTAATTATTCACAAGAAGGCATTAATTAATAATTCTTTAGTTATGGCAAATATCAATAGTGGCAAAAAAGTGCTTGGAATATTAACGGGAGGAGGTGATGTTCCCGGACTCAACCCTGCAATCCGCGCAGTAACCATTCGGGCACTTCGCGAAGGTTATAAGGTAATAGGAATTCGTCGAGGCTGGGGCGGAATGATCGATATCATCCGGGACAAAGATGCGGATAATAGCAATAACTACATTGATTTGACCAAAGATATCGTAAACCGGGCCGGACGCACAGGAGGTACATTTCTGCACACTTCACGAACCAATCCCAGCAAGGTGTCGAAGGAGAACGTGCCTGAACATCTAATGGATAAATTTTCGGATGATGTGAATGATCTCACTTCTGAGGTGCTGAAAAATCTTGACTATCTGGGTATTGATACGCTAATACCCATTGGAGGTGATGATACGCTTAGTTATGGTGTAAGGCTCCACGAAGAGGGGGTGAAAGTTGTTGCCATCCCTAAAACCATGGATAACGATGTTCCGGGCACGGACTATTGTATAGGATTTAGTACGTGTGTAACCCGTACTATTCAACTCGCAAACAATCTGCGCACCCCGGCTGGTTCACATGAGCGTTTTCTTGTAATGGAGGTTTTTGGACGCTATGCGGGCTTTACCGCAATGCTGCCCACTTTGGCAGGCGCTGCTCACCGCTGTGTGATTCCCGAGTATAAGTTTAATATGGAACATTTGACAGAGCTTCTTGTGGAAGATCGTAATGCCAATCCAAGTAAATATTCTATGGTGCTCATTTCAGAAGGGGCCATGTTTGAGGGCGGTGAAATGGTGTTCGAAGACAATCGCGCCGATGCTTTTGGTCATAAGAAACTGGGTGGAATCGGAGATCTTGTATCGGAAGAGCTGCAAAGGATTTCACCAAAATTTAATAAAGGACGGGAGATTCGTACCGTAAACCAGAAACTTGGTTATATGGTGCGTGGCGGCGATCCCGATTCGATCGATTCTATCGCGCCTATGGCTTTTGGGAATCTTGCCCTGGATCTGATTTTGGAAGGAGTATCAGGTCGTCTTGTGGTTTTAAGCAATGGACGATACAGCAATATCCCGATTGAAATTGTGACCAGTCGCAAGAAGCTGGTGGATGTAGAGAAGCATTATAACACAGATAGGCTGCGTCCATTTTATCACAGATTTGAAAACCAGCCTCTCTTCATCATGGCAAGTGAAATGATGAAAAATCAATAGAGCAAACTCTGAATAAATATTTGAACTGAAACGGACTATGTTGTTACTATACTGCATAGTTCGGATTCAGAGTATACTTAATGGTTCGTTTTTTCACCATTGAATAATTTCTCCCGCCGTTCGTCGGCAAAATCATCCATTTTTGACTTTAAAACCATTTCTACCTCTTTCCTGTCTGCAGCCGATACTGCGGTGGTAAACTGCTTGATCCGTTTCACATGATCAACTGAACCTGCCATAAACTCAATTGCTAAAACCTCTTCACTTTGCCAGTGCCAGGAAACCACATCAGGCCATGAGATGCTTCGATCCAGTATGAGAACACTGTCAGTCCTGAACTCAGGAACCGGTTTCAGAGTCCATGTAGAAAGTCCAAATCCAATAAGCGAAAGACCCGAAGTGATACGAATTCCGGTAACTGGCAGGTCAATCAGAATTGAAGTACGATAGAGCCCAAATACTATGATAGCTGCCGCAAGCAGGTTTGGAGCGTGATCAATCCAGAAAGAACGATTTTGGTACAGTATATTTCCTGCTTTGGTTCGCTCTTTATAAAGACGAAACGCATAACCAAAGAAGAATCCACCGATAACGGTATATACGCCCATCATAAAAGGTGCTGCTACGGTTTGAGGAAAGAGACCAAATGAGTTGGCAATAATTAATAAGGTGAAAAATGCGAGCAGGCCCAGAAGAGAGTTGAGTACCAGTGGAGGCGTAAGTCGGTCAATAAAAAATAATTTTCTGCTGCCAATCCAGGCGCTTCCGAAAAAGATAAGAAGCAAAACGGTACTTAAAATCCACATAAATGGTGTGTATATTTGTTAATAAATAAATATTCATTTAGCAGAAACAATCTCAGCATGGACACAAGATACAAACCGGTATCGGTAGATGTAAGTAATTCGGAGCAGTTATTTAAAGTAGAGTGGGGAGACGGACACATCACAGAACTTTCACTTTTTGGATTAAGAAAAAATTGTCCATGCGTATCATGCCGTGGGGGTCATTCCGAGATGGGCAAGTATGAGCCTGAACTGTTTAAAATTGAACCAACACGCAAATATGAAATCCTGAAGGCTGAACCGGTTGGTAACCACGCCTTAAAAATTACCTGGGATGACGGACACAATTCCGGTATGTACAGATGGCAGTTAATCCGTGATATGGATGAAGCAGTTCAAAGACTAAGTGAAGAGAAAGATGGATAAATTTCTGCCTCTTCACTTTGATTAAACACTTCGGATTTTATTACCGACGGCCTTCTGAGTTGAAATTATACTGAAATGAAACTCTGAAAGACCTGGATGACCAGCTGTAATTGTTATTTGTGTATGATGTTTCCCGAATGACTTCACGGTCGGCATTTCTGGAGTTAAATAAGTCTCTCACATTCAGAGACAGTCTGGCTTTACCGTCCCAAAGTTGCTTTGATAATCCAGAACCGAAGAATGCAGAACCACCTCTTCTTCCCTGGGTTGTTTCGCGCGGGCCGCGATAAAACATGTAGGACTGTAAATTCCAGCTCTCCAAAAATCGGTATCGTACTCGTAAGCGGCTGGTAAATGATTCACTACTGCTTTCATAAAGCTCTCCTTCAAACTCGCCTTTTGATTCAGACTGGAAAAGATTCACACTTCCGGATAATTGAAAACCTTCAAATAGATCCTGGTCTACAGACAGTTCAACACCCCAGGCATCCTCTGTTGCCAGGTTGATCGGGAAGCGTGTAGTAATACCATCACCGTCAATGGTATATACGCTCTCAATCACACCGGTACGGTATCGATAGTAAAAACTTGTGAGGATTGATCCTGTGTCCCATCGCCGAAGCCAGCCGAGTTCGTAAGAATCCCCGATTTCAGGATCCAAGTCCGGATTACCGACTCGTCTGTTTCTGGAGTCGCGGATCTCTGTAAAGGGTAGAAGATAGCGCGACCAAGGTCGGGAGATTCGTCGGCTATAGCTCATTTGCAGGGAATTCTGATCGCTTATGGTATAGGAGAGAAAAAGGCTTGGAAACAGTTTGGTATAGTTCTGACTGCTTTCCGTTCCGGCAAGATCGAGTTCGGTTTCTATGTTGGTATTTTCAGCCCTTAACCCTGCCTGATATGTAAATTCTCCGGTCGAACCTGAATAGATAGCATAAAGAGCATTTACATTTTCAATATATGTAAAGTTGTCGCTGAGTGTAAACTCTTCATCAGGTTCTGTCCAGAATCCGTTGATAAACTCTTCAGAAATGAAGTCATTATCTTCCCATTCATAATTTATTCTCATCCCTGTTTCAAAACGACCATTGTCGCCGAGAGGACGCTCATAGTCCGTATCAAACCTAATTTCTCTGTACTCTTCGTCAGAGTATGTTCTTCTGTCGTTAAAGTTAGAAGTTCCAATTTCAGTTATGCCTGTTTGTAAAAAATCTTCACTTTCACTACCAAATTCAAAATCAAAATCGGCTGTAAGGCGGTGGTCATCTCCGTCAAATTTATTTTCATACTGTAATCGTACATCAAAATCTTGTTCTTTGGCGTCTTCAATATTTTCTCTATCGATCTGACGGAGAATATCCCAACTGTTATCAACAGAACGGTAGATTTGATTGGCAGGAGGATTGAAATCGGTGTAGAGCAGTTCGCCGTCTTCATCACCCCGTTCAAGGCTGATTCTTGATGATGCAGTTAAAACCTGGTCGTTCGGAAGAAAAAAATCGGCACCAAAAAAGATATTTCCTTCTCTCTCTTTCTCACTCACGTCATTTTTTTCATTAAACAAATAGGTGGTATCTGCACTGAAGCTTTGAAATGATCTTCCTGTTTCAGGTTGATTTTCATATTCAAAATCCAAATTGAGAAACCAGTTAATACTATTTTTTTGATAGTTAAGGTTTGTACTTACACCGCTATCAAGAGGGTAGCCAGATGTTACTTGAACATTGCCGTTGAACCCAAGTTGGGCATTGTCGACAAGAATAATGTCGATGATACCCGCAGTACCCTGTGCTTCGTACCGGGCTGACGGATTTGTAATGACCTCTACAGATTCGATTAAACTAGCGGGAATACTACTTAATCCATCTGTTCCGCCTCGAACCAAATTGGAAGGACGTCCGTTAATTAAAATTTGAACCCCCTGGTTTCCTCGCAGGCTCACATTACCTTCAAAGTCTGTTGTAATGGATGGCACATTATCTAGAACATCCAGTGCTGATCCGCCAAGGCTAACTACATCTTCACCAACATTGAAACGGCGGCTGTCAAAATTCATCTCTACGTACGATCGCTCACCCCGAACTACAACTTCATCCAGCTCCTCCTGCCGTTCCTTCATCTCAATCTGTCCCAGATCTAATGTTTCTCCCGGTACAACTTCGATTTCTGTGAGGTAGGTATTTAGCGAAACAAATGTAACTCTGAGCCGATATGTTCCGGGCTCAATACTGACCTCAAAACTTCCGTCGGAATTTGTGGCTGATCCCTCAAGTAATTCTTCAGATTCCGGATCTTCAGGTAAAATGGCCACGGTTGCATTGGGTATACCTTGACCGTCAGGGTTGATGACAATACCGGTAACAGAGCCGTTATCAGTGTCTTGGGAAAATGCAGAACTTGCAACAATCAGGTAAAAACTAAGTAGCAGAAGATATTTTGTAGTTCTCAAGTTCATTCTTTTAAAAGTAGCTTTAATCACAGTGAAACTTATATTTGTTTCAATATTAAATCATAATCTTATGCCAAAACTGATTTAATACTGAAGTAATTCTGAAGTTATCCGTTATTTACATTCTTTAACTTCACAGTAACGGTATGTATGGATTGATTTACTTTGTAACTGATCTCTAAGCCATTTTGACGAACGATTCGTTCAACAATAGATAAACCCAAACCAATAGATGATGAATTTTGATCGGCTTTTCGAAATCGTTTAAAGAGTTGACTGGTGGGGATCTCGGTTGGATTTCCTCTATTTGATATAATCAACTCATCCGGGCTTAGATTGATTGAAATAAATCCATTCTCCACATTATGTTTAATGGCATTCTGTAGTAGATTTGTCCAAAGGATATCAACTAAGGAAGGATATATATTGAGGATCACGGTATCAGTGATCTCTGTTTCTAAAGTTAAACTGTTAAACTCGATGAATTCAGAGAATGTTTTTATTCCTTCTGAGACAAGCTTTGAAAAATTTACTTCATGGTTGTTTTCAAACTCCTCATTTTCTATTCGGGTCAGCAGGGAGAGGGATTCACTCATCCTGGAGAGCTTTTATTCTAGCAAGCAGCTCCGGTAGTTGAAAATATTTAGTCAGGTAGTCGTCAGCTCCTATTTCCAGGCCTTTTACTTTATCATCCAAAGCATTCCGGGCGGAAATGATAATGGAACCGGTTTGAGGACGTACTGAAATCAAATCCCGTAAAAGCTGTAAACCGTTACCTTTTGGAAGCAAAATGTCGATTAATACCAGATCGTAGGAGTGAGACATGATCTTATCGAAACCCTGCTCGTAATCTTCTGCAGTTTCGCAGATATAGTTTTCCCGGCTTAAGTAGGTAAGGATGTTTTCACGGAGGTCCGGATTATCTTCTACAATCAAAATTTTCATATCTATGAAAAGATATTGATGAATTCTGAAGGAATGCTGAAACTCCGGATTTCAGCAAGAACAATAGTTTTCCGTTTTTTAAAAAAAAGTAATATTTGAGCTTAAGACTATTTAAAAAGTTTACCGCGAATAAGGCCAACCAACCCGGCTATGGCAATGGCAGCTCCACCGCCCATCATCCACATCGATCGGTCGCTGGGAGAACCGGTTACAAATTCGTTGACTTCATTACCCAAAGATTGCATCTCCTGGTATCCGAAGTAAAGAAGGATTAATCCTCCTACGAGAAGGGCGGCTGAGATCATTTTTTGCATAGCGTTATCCATCAATAGGTTATGGGTTGTTTGTATTATCACGAAATTGTTCGCGTGCTTCAAGTAGTTTTAGCACACGTTCCATACATTTTTTCTTTTCAAGAATATTTTTTGTGTAAAAGAAGACGGATGCAATGGCAAAAGCCCATGAAAGCATACCCAAAACAAAACGTGATAGCCCTCCCTGCTGCCCAAACTCCACAAAATGCATAATACTGATGATTGAAAATGTAACAATGGTTAAAAACACAATTACGGCAATGATTCTCGTTTGACGCAGTGACTGAGTGGCCAGTTTGCGGTACTCTTTGCTGCGTAAGAGCTCCCGTTCCTGAAACAGAAAAAAACGCTCATGCTGCTCAAGCTCTTCACGAATCATGGCAGTAAAAACATCATCTTTTCGCATATAAGATTGATAATAGTTTCGATTACTGAGATCAAATATGTAACATATCTCAATCACAAAAAAATCAATACATGAGAAGAGTTATGAAAGTTAAAATCTTTAAAATCAATTTAATCTTATTAGTACTGGTCCTTTCTTTCAACATGGGTGCCGTTATTGCGCAGCCCTCAGCCGAACGCATAGCTGAAGAGATGACAACCAAATATGAAGAGTCGCTCTCAGAGATCGAAACGCTGTCGATGACAATTGAGGTGAACGAAGGTGGTCTGATCCCAGAAATGACAACCCGTTATGTTAAAAAGAGAAATGAGAACGGCACTCCCTATCTCGACCTTGAAAATGGGGACGATATGGAAATGGACTTTAGTGCCATGGCCGGCTCCGTTGACCAGATGGTCGATTTAATCCGTGGTGCAGAAAGTATTACCGAAGAGAGGGTAGACGGTATTGATACCTACAAAATATTTGTAAATGATAGCGAGTTGCTTAAATCATTGGATCAGAGTGAAATGGAAATGGAAGATATGGAGATCGTTTTTGATGCTGCCACTATATGGATTGAGATAAGCACCATGAATGTTCGGAAAATTTTTATGGAACAGACTGTGGATGGTGATAAGAACATGAGTATGGATATGAGCCTGGATGATTACCAAGTTTTTTCCGGCTACCCGGTTCCGATGTCGATGACCATGAAAATTGGGGGTATGTCATCCCAATTTAGTGAAGAGGAGATAGCTGAAGCCAGGGAAGCCATGCGCGAAATGGAGAAGCAGCTTAGCCAGATGCCTGAAGCTCAGCGCGATGCTATCGAACGTCAAATTAAACCTCAGATGGAGCAATTTGAACGTATGCTTGAAAGTGGTGAGGGGATGACAATGAATATTACGGTTACGGATGTTAAAGTGAATGAATAACAAATTATCAATAAGCTTGGCAATATTTAAAGAGGCACAGCTTATGGCTGTGTCTCTTTTTTTAACCGAAGGGTAAATTTTCCAGGTCTACGTTCCCACCGGTTAGTATAATTCCGACATTCAAATGATCTATCGATATCTTATTTTCGACAATTGCTGCAAGAGGTACGGCACAGGAAGGTTCAATAATGATTTTCATACGTTCCCATATATCACGCATAGTTTTAATGATAGATTCTTCAGATGTTGTTACAATGTCGTCAACATTGGCTTGAATAGCCTGAAATGTAAGCTCACCCAAAGACGTTCGGAGACCGTCAGCAACGGTATCTGTTCTCAACACAGGCTCAATTTTCCCCGATTTAAATGACCTGTAGGCGTCGTCGGCCCACTTTGGCTCCGCTCCGATTACCCTAATACCGGGATTGTAGTGTTTTGCCCAAATGGCTGATCCGCTGATAAGACCTCCGCCTCCAACAGGTGCAATAATGATGTCGAGTTCAGGATGTTCTTCCAAAAGCTCTTTGGCAGCTGTACCCTGACCGGCAATCACATCTGGGTGGTTATATGGATGGATAAACGTTGCACCTGTTTCGTTAATCACTTTTTGCGCGGCAGCCTCGCGGGCTTCTGTGGTATTTTCGCAAAATATGATCTCTGCTCCATAATCCCGGACGGCATTTACTTTAACCTGTGGTGCGTTTTCTGGCATCACGATGGTTGCACTATAGCCATTCATCCGGGACGCAAGAGCTACGGCCTGAGCGTGATTTCCGGATGAGTGGGTCACTATTCCTTTTTTCCCATCTGTATCTGATAGCTTGGAGATGGCGTTGAAAGCTCCTCTGAATTTGAACGCTCCGACTTTTTGAAAGTTCTCACATTTAAAGAACAGAGAAGCACCTGTTTTTTTATTAAAGTAGGATGAAGTTAAAACAGGAGTGCGGTGAGCGTAGGGCTGAATTCGTTTATGAGCCGCTTCAATATCGGAAAAATCGGGGAGAGTCTGGGGCATCTTTTAGGGTTTTTGCAGTCTCTATTATTATTTAAAGTGATTAAAAAAGGTTAGAGCAATATAGTGTAAGCACATAGATATAAGGTTGAAAGAATCACAAGGCGGATGCGCGAATTTTGATTCTTTAGACCTATTTTCTTAATAAATTCGTTCTAAATCAGAGAATGCAGCTGCTGCTAAAGTTTTGCAATTTCTTGAGACAATATCAGCAGGCTCGCAGCTGTTTAATTCAGGAAATATCGAAATCCGATTCCCCCAGTGAATCCGAAGCTGAAATCGGGTGTAACTTCAAAAACGGGCGCCATCTCTACATAGAAGTCGAACGGAACGTCAGTAAATGTAAAGTTCAACCCACCGGGCAGACGGATTCCAAAAAAGTTATTGTCGATACCTGCATCACGCCAGATAAAGCGTCCGCCCACGCCGTAGTAGTAGCTCAAAAATCCAACATCCCAGCCTGGAGTATCATATCTTTTATGCAACAGATAATCACCGTGAAAGTAGAACGATGAGGCATTTTCCGTAAGGTTGAAGCTTATTACCGATGCAATGGCTGCATTGTCAGAAATCCATCCTTTAAGCGCAATTCCTGCAGGGTTGGTGACCTGAGCTCCGATACCGAGTGATCTCTCAGTAGACGTATCCTGAGCCTGTGCCGTTGAGAGCATGAGACTGAGTGAAAGAATTATAAAAGTGATAAGCAGTTTGGTTTTCATAAGTGACACCTGTTTGCTTTGATTTGGTTTAACGTCTATCAATACATACCAATATTTTATAAAAAAGATTCAAACCCCATAGGCTTTAATTAATTTTACCAGTCGAGACCCGGTTGAGTAATTTCAAAATCTTCTTCAGCCTTTTTCTCTTTAACCATCCTGGCAACATCTTCCAGAAGCTTTTTGGCATCATAGACAATTCCATCCTTGATCGTATATTTTACACCGCCTACACGTTTTAGTTCATTTTCTTCATCCACACGTATGGCCCCAGTTCCATAGAGTACTTTGATATTTTGTTGAGGATTCTCATCCACGATTACCAAATCCGCGATTTTACCCGGTTCAATTGTGCCAAGTTCATCATCATTTCCAAGAACACGCGCCGCATGCAGTGATGCCGATTGAAATATTTCCAGCGGATGAAATCCGGCTTCACGCATCAGTTCCATTTCCCGGATGTAGGCAAATCCGTACAGTTTGAAAATATATCCTGCATCGGATCCCAGTGTAACACTTCCACCACGATTTTTGTACTCATTTACAAACTGCATCCAGAGGTTATAGTTTTGTTTCCAGGCTACTTCCTGTTCGGTTCCCCAGTCAAACCAGTAAGATCCGTGTGCACGGCGATCCGGCTGGTAGAATTTCCAGAGGGAAGGGAACGTGTATTTTTCGTGCCATTCGGCCCGACGCTCTTTCATCAGGTCACGACTCGCTTCATAGATCGTAAATGTTGGGTTGAGGTCGAGGCCCAACTCAAGCATACGGTTCATTACCTCGTTCCATTTTTCACTTCCCGGCTCAGCAGCTTGTTCCCACAGCTTTCCCGCATTTTCAAATCGGTGCTGTTCGTTACTGTAGTTATAATCCAACGGATAGTCCTGGATCACTTGATCCGTAAAGAGTGCTTCCGGCAGTCCGTACCAATGAGTGAGGCCCTTGAGTCCCATTTCCGCAGTATCCAGTGCATTGTTGTAAACCACACGAGTTTGTGCATGGTGAGCCATGGAACCGAGCCCTAGTTTATTGGCCTCATCGAGAGCTGCTTCAAAAATTTCGGGTCGAGCCCCGAAGAATTTTATTCCTTCTGCACCCTGATCATGAATGGTCTGAACCCAGTTACGTGCTTCTTCCGGTGAGTTGATATCGCCGGAACTTTCCATTCCAAATCCGAAATAAGGATAAATTCGAGGTGCAGTGATTTCATTATTGCGGCTGCGCTCGGCATGTTGCAGCGTCCAGTCTGCTCCGTTAAAAGATCCGGGTTCACGAATACCTGTAATTCCGTGGGCAAGCCATAGTTTAAACACATATTCCGGTACGGTTCCCTGAGCATTTCCGCCAATGTGTGCATGCATATCTACAAAACCGGGAAGAACATACATGCCCTCAGCATCAATTTCGTGATCTCCATCTCTGGCCTGGGGGCGACGGTTTTCATTGATTGGAACACCGGGGTACCCCACATTTTGGATGCTTATGATGCGATTGCCTTCGATTACGATATCCACGGGGCCCAAAGCCGGAGAACCGGTACCGTCTATCATGGTAGCACCTCGTATAATCAGCCGATCAAAAGGTCCGTCACCTTCGGTGCGCTCGGGTGCATCCGGCATCTGGGCAAAAAGAGCAGGTGAGAAGAGAAGAGCAAAAAGAAGTGTGTAGATGTATTTCATAGTTCAGATTTTGGATTCCGGATTTGATTGAAGGTACGATATCAGAAGGAATTGAATCGTAAAAAAAT
Source organism: Rhodohalobacter sp. (assembly GCF_041686455.1). Classification (NCBI taxonomy): domain Bacteria; kingdom Pseudomonadati; phylum Balneolota; class Balneolia; order Balneolales; family Balneolaceae; genus Rhodohalobacter; species Rhodohalobacter sp. The sequence goes on along the minus strand of NZ_JAWLDW010000015.1, from coordinate 17,132 downwards.
CTTTTCAAACGAATCTAATATGAGGATTCTGAACTTTTTTTAAAAAAATTGTAACAACCGGGACAGTCGTTTCTCTTGTAAGTAACAGCATAAGAACTAATCTTATCTCTGGTTAGTCAACTAGTCACTCCTATTTATGCTGAACCTAAAGCATAGAGCTCCGGAACTGAAACTTCCGGAGCTTTTCTTTTTTAAATCAGTGAATGCTTGACTAGCCGGCTATTTCTTTCGGGATCGGAGTATTGAGAAGAAGGATCTCATCAAAAAAAACATTGCCCTAAACGATAAGGATCAATCCACAATAAAGAAGTTGTACTCGCCATGTTTAGGTCGAGTCCCGGTTTCCATGAGATTAGTCTCTCCGCGATAATTAATGACTTCTCCCCCTAAAAATGTTCGTGCCGCACGTCTTGCAATCCAGCTCAGTTCACCCAGAACCGTAAATCGTTCATCATCTTGAGTGCGGGATATTCGAATGGAGCTGTCGTCACTCAGATTCATATCAATGATTCTGGGTATTTTAGAACCAAAAGCACTTTGACTGGTAACAACCTCCATGTTTTCAACAGATGCAGAATTCAGTTCACCATCGGAATTGGTAACTCTATGGCCAATTGTATCATTGTTACCGCTTTCGTTAGGCAGCATTACATAGAGTAAATCCCAGTTCTTACTGTCGTTATGAACAATCACTCTGTAACCGCTATGCATTAAACGGGTTGTGGTCTGATTTTGCCAGGTGTGGTCCATATAGGCCGTCCCATTTACTCGTTCCCGGTTTCCATTAATGGTTACATGACCACTTGCTTCGGCGTAGGGTATGTGCGTTACAATGCCCACTTTTTCTCCGCCAACCTGGTACTTGCCGTTACCCAGTTTAAAACCTTTTTGAATATTGTTTAGGCGAAGATCGATATCATATTCTACTCCATCTTTTGATGTTTTGATAACTACCCGGTGACGTTCGGGCAGCTTGCCTTCAAAGTAGAGGTCCCGGTCATCCCGCAGTTTAAAAAGATAATTTTCTTTGTCCTGAACCAGGCGGGGAAGAGGATACTCTCTGGCCAGCTGGTAGAGTTCGCCACCATGATTGAAAACGGATATTCGAACCCCGGTTACCGGGTCCTTTAAGCTTCCGAAGCTAGCCGCTGAAAACGTAATATGCACTTTCATCCCGTTGTTGAAATAAAACTGGTAGTTCCAGAATTCATTAAAATGGCTTCCCTCCAATGTTTGAGCTAAAATCATATCGGACTTTAACGAACTTAACTGGTCATCCGGGTTGGATATCTGAGATATACCCGTTTCAGGAAGCCAGAATATAAATGTCAGAATAAGAGCTGATAGCTTAAATGGGTTGTGCATGATGATATTTTTGAGTCCGAAAATAGCCAAACTGTTCAATGAGCCTCTCAAGCTTAACGTCAAATTACTAAAAAGGTTGTTAAACAATTAATTTCAACTTGTTAAATCATTTTTAGTCATAAAAGTTTCGAAAGCTAACGTAATTTAAATCTGTTAAAGAATGTGCTTTTAATTCATATCAAATGATTACTACCTTAGGCCATTCTCAAGATCAAAAAGCGACTGCCATTAATATAGAATCAATCAAAAAAAGCTGGAAAGAATTCACTGAGAGTCCCAGGGCGGATTTTTTGAAAAGATACCTTCGCAGAGGGATGATTCTGTTCATAGTGGGTATAATTCTTTATCAACTCTTTGATATTGGCTGGAGAGAAGTGTTGAATTCTCTTCCTACTCATCCGCTTTTTTACATCATCTTTGCCTTGTTATATATATCGCTGCCTCTGGCCGAAGTTTTTATATACGGACAGGTTTGGAAGACTGGTAAATGGGAATCTTTCAAGGGATTTATCACCAAAAAAGTCTACAACGATGAAGTGATGGGGTATTCCGGTGAGTTTTACCTGTTTGTATGGGGAAGAAAATATCTGGACAAGAAGGATAGGGAGATTCTGAAGGATATAAGAGACAACAATATACTTTCGGCTCTCACATCAAACCTGGTAGCCTTTTCGCTTGTCGGTATTTTAGTCTTTACAGGTACAATCAATCTGGAAGAGATGATTGATGATGTAAATGCAGTTTATGTAATTCTTGGGATTGTAATCACAATAGTATTTACAGTACTTGCTGTTCAGTTCCGAAAGTATCTTTTTTCACTTTCATTAAAAAAATCTCTGATTGTTTTTGGAATTTATATGACCCGCTTTTTACTCCATCATGGACTAATGATTGTCCAGTGGGCAGTTGTAATACCCAATACACCCATTACAATCTGGTTTACTTTCCTGGCGATCGTGATTGTCGTTAACCGTATCCCATTTATACCCAGCCGCGATTTAGTGTTTATGTGGGCCGGTATTGAGCTTTCAAAAATGCTGAATATGGCAACGGCTGCTGTTGCCGGTATGCTGCTTGTATCAAGCGTGCTGCGAAAGATTACAAATCTGATACTATTTTTATGGATCTCCTACAGTGATAAGAACAAGGAGTTTCAGAATCTTCAGATGAAAAGTGCTGAAGAGATTATTGAAAAGCAGTAACCTTTACTTTTTGCATTGAAAAGTGCTCAAAAGTAGAGTCTGTACAAGAGTGAAATATTCCGGCCCGGTTCAGGAAATATATCTTTCAATCTACTGAGGTGGTTTTGATACGTATCGTCCAGTATGTTATTTGCTTGAATGGAGAACGTGTGTAAATAATCGCCGGAAGAGGTTAGTCTGTACTCTGCATTAGCACCCAACAGTGTGTAGGCGTCCGTAACTGACTCAAATTCCGCTAGTCTGTCTTGCTTGAAGGAGTGACGGACGTTGGCTCCGATCTGAAAAGGACCCTTAACGTAATTCAATCCGGTTTTGAATGAGAATGGAGGAATCATCGGTAAAGGAGTTGTATCTGAGTCAAAATCTTCCGTTTCCATCTCTTCATCGGTCACATCCCGGCGCCCAATGGTTAAGGATGCAGAACTATTAAATGTTAGAGATGAGGTAAGTTGAAACTCCACCATTCCTTCCAGGCCGTAAATTTCGGCTCCTACCGATTCATACTGATAGTCATTCAAGCGTGGAAAGAAAATATTCTGCCGGCCGGTATTTCTCGGATAGATGTAGTTATCAAATCCGTTATGGTACCCGGTTAACTCGAAGTTAGTATTTGTTCGCCTGTATCTGACAAATAGTTCCTTTCCAAGACCGCGCTCTGGATCTAAGTCGGGGTTCCCAATTTCGAATGAGTAAGCGGCTATATGAGGCCCCTGTGAGTACAATTCTTCAATAGATGGTGCCCGAAAAGAGTGAAGAAATGTTGACCCGACAGAAAAGCCTGCTCCAAGGTTGTAGATAGCAGTCGCAGATGAAGCCAGTGAATAAAATTCACGCTGACGAATATGGCCAATACGAGAGTCCGGATTTTCACGATCCGGTTTTGCTAATACTGCATCAAACCGAGCGCCAATTTCTATATGCAGCGGACCAAAATCTGCTTCCTGAATGGTAAATGCAGAAGCACTGTAATTGTTTGCATTGATATTAAACCGGTCCAGTACCTGATAGTCTTGAAACTCACCCCAAATACCAACTACACCATCATTGAAGACCCAAAAATCACGATGTATTCCTTTTAGATTAAGGTTTGCTGAATTTTGCGTGTATTCTGTTCCAATTATTTCAGCAGACTCAAACTCCCTGTGATGGTAATATCGATAAGAGAGCCCTCCTTCAACCATTTTGAAAAAGTTGTCATTGATCAGGAATTCACTTCTTGATTCTACCTGATATTTCTGCATCTCCACGTCCACACCATTCGCATGACCACCTTCAGGGTCGGGTGGTATTCCGTAGTTCGAAATAAATGTGGAGGCTGCCAACCCACTGTAACCCCATGGCCGGATATAACTTACACCAACGGCATTGTTTGTTGTCAAATACCCTGAATTTTCGATGGTGCCTTGTGGCGAGTTATAATTATCACCATAACGGCCATTTACATCCATATTGAAAACAAAGTCGTCTTTTGGGATGGAAACCATTCCGGCTGCAGAAATCCCCGTATTTACACTTGCTCCCTGCAGGGTAGCTGTTCCGTTGATAGATGAGGGTTTGTTGTTGGCGATTTGATTTCGAACAACGTTAATTACGCCACCAATAGCGTTAGAACCGTAAGCGAGAGCTGCAGGGCCGCGAGCAATCTCAATTTCGTCTGCTCCCATGGGATCAACGGTTACGGAATGGTCTGGTGAGGCACCGGAAACATCACCGGTTCGTTCTCCATCCTGCAAGATTAAAACACGTTCGTCACCTAGTCCCCGAATAACAGGACGGGCAGGAGCCGCACCCATTGTTCGCTGGTCAAAACCGGGTTGACTTGAAAGTGTTTCAGAAAGGGTAGTTCCCAAGTTTCTTCGTAATTGTGAACCGGTAACCTTAATGGAGGCGTGTTCAAGATTTGATCCCCTTAAACTTTCAGCATCAGCTACAACCTCAATGCTTTGGCCGGTAAGTACGGTTGCATTGAGTTCGATAGTGATGTTGGTCTCTTCACCTTGTTCAATTAGTATACGCTGAGTTTTACTTGAAAAACCAATACGATGAACATAAAGACTATATTCACCTTCGGGTATATTGTGAATCTTAAAATAGCCGTGTCTGTCCGTAGTTCCGGTTCTGTTAATCTCTTCCAGATGTATATATGCAAATGGGACCGGCTCTTCGGTTTCTGAATCAATGACAAATCCTGCAACCGACCCTGTGGATTTGGGATGGCCGGCTGCAGTCATTGTCAAAGTCAGAAAGAGAATTACTGCACTAAACAGATTTCTCATCAGAATGTTTATAAGTTGAATGTGAGTTTATTGATAACTAAATCATGACTCGGTTTAATTTTGGACAACCCTGACGGTAATAGCCTGACTTTCAAAATCTGAATGTCCGTCGTGCATCAGATCCAGAGTGAGAGTTGTTTCACCCACCTCAACAGCACTTACATTAAACTGAAATTGATTATTTCCAAGAGGATGTTCGACTGATATTACACCACTTTGAGAGAGTTCATACTGCAGTCCGTATTCTCCGCCTTCGGGAGTGAAAAGATCACCATCCTCTGCTATGAACTGAACATCTACGGGACCAACTTCAGCTCCTGCAGGCAGTTCTATAGCGTCGCCTGACGCATAGGTTAAAGTACCGCTGTCTTGAGTTACAAGCATACTACTGTTTACTGATAGTTGAAATCCTACCGGAACTTCTTCATCATGGTCGTCGTGGTCATCATTTGAATCGCAAGAAACGGCTGTAAAAATTAAAGCTGCTGCTGTAAAGAGTGTTAAGAAATATGATTTTTTCATGGATATAGGTTTTTAACTTTGTTTAAGTGATATAGATAGATTTCAACAGTAATACCGTAGAAATCGAAATTGAGATAGATGAGTTGTAAATCTGAGGGTGGCCTGACTAGGCTGAAGCAGGTGGTGCTCTGCCGTCGAAGGAGGGAAGTTCGGAAGAGTCGTAAGAAAGAGTTGGCTGAACGTATCTGACTACTGTAGGATTGATAAAAACTTCAGATACCGTTTCAGATTGCGGACTGTATTTGAATACAGACCCACAAATCACGCACTGAAAATCATCTTCAACCAGTTGATGTACCGTTTCGGAACCGGATGGATCATCGTTGTGAAAATGAATCGAAGACAACGCTGTACCTGTTAGCAGTACAAGGCTGAAAAAGAGCGATATGTAAATGCGTTTTTTATCCAAGCGAGATAGTATTGTAGTGTGTATTTGAATATACACTCAAATTCGTGGATTGATCAAACGAAATGTTTGATTAATTGTTTCAACTTGTAAACGTTAATGTAGTAAGAATATTGGTAGGTAAACAAAAAAGATAGGACCATCTTTTTTTGGTGCATATACTATTGTAAGACAGTGAATTAATTAAATTATTATTTATGGAGTGGATCAATGATTTTCAGGTTTGGTTTATGAGTTTAGGGGATGCCTATGGGGTTAATCCAATAATTTTTGGAGCTATTTACGTTGGTGCCATACCTTTTTTCACACTCTCGATTGCCTGGCTTGTTCGGAATTATAGAATTGATAGATCTATTGTATTACCCGTGCTGAGTGCATCTTTCTTTTTTGTATCAGCTTACCTTTATCTGATTATTGCCGGAAAAGATGTGCCACTTTGGGTGTATGGGGTTGTGGTAGGCATGTTGGCGTATGGCGGATGGTCGACGTTCAGAAAGGTGAAATATAAAATTAATGATGTAGAGGAAGCAGATGAAATACGATTATGACGCGATTGTGATTGGTGGCGGGGCAGCGGGGCTTACGGCTTCGGGAATTGCGGCAAATTTTGGCGCAAAAACAATGATGATTGAAAAAAATATACTGGGCGGAGATTGTACTTGGAATGGGTGTGTACCGAGCAAAACGTTGATTAAAGCAGCTTCAGTAATCCATAACGCAAAGCAGAGCAATAAATATGGAATAGACCTTTCTATAAGCGATATAGACCTGTCCAGGGTGATGGAGCATGTGGATAAAGTTCGCAATGAAGTTTATGCAGATGCCGATCGGCCTGAGATATTTGAAGAGATGGGAATTGAAGTTGTTATCGGGGAAGCGTCGTTTTCCGGTAGTCATACGATGATCGTTAAACTTCCCGATGGTACTGAGCGGAGTATAACATCTAAGTACTTTTTTATCTGTACAGGTTCCAATCCGTTTATACCACCCATTCCCGGCTTAGACAGTATAAACTATCTTACCAACGAATCACTTTTTGAAATTAATAATATTCCTAAATCGATAAGTATTATCGGCGCGGGGCCGATCGGTTGCGAGATGGCCCAGAGCTTTGTTCGCCTCGGACTGGACGTTACTGTTTTGGATATGGCCGACCGAATATTAGCGAATGATGATCCGGAGCTAACGGAAATTTTAAAGGGATGTTTGATAGAAGAGGGAGTGAAATTTGAATTGAATTCAGCCATAGAAAAAATAGAGTCGGTAGATGACGGTGTGCGGATTTCGTATATCAATAATGAAGAATCTCTGCAGGTGACAAACGAATCTCTATTGATGGCAACCGGAAGGAGGCCGAATGTGGGAGGATTAAATCTGGAAGCCGCCGGTATCGACTATTCGAAAAAAGGCATTGAAGTGAATAAATCAGGTAGAACTAGTCAAAGCCATATTTATGCGGCGGGGGATGTGACAGGTCAGTTTCATTTTTCACACATGAGTGAGCATACGGCAAAAACGGCTGTGACGAAGGCTTTACTCAAAGTGCCGATGAGTATTGATGAAAAACATCTGCCGTGGGTAACGTTTACCGATCCGGAGCTGGGGCATGTTGGGGCAACGGAGGCAGATTTGAATAAACAAGGTGTATCGTTCGAAACGTATCGCTTTCCATTTAGCAAAATTGACCGCGCGATAACCGATGGAAACACAACCGGTTTAATTAAAATTTATGCGAAGAAGTGGACCGGAAAGATATTGGGAGCGTCGGTTGTTGGAGCACACGCCGGCGAAATGATTTCACAATATGGATTGGCCATGAAAAATGGGGTTTCTCTTCGCGACTTTGCTGATACCATTCATCCCTACCCGAGCTACGGTCTGGGAGCGAGAAGAGCGGCCGATCAGTGGTATATTAAGAATCAATCTGAAACGATGGTGAAATGGATAAAACGGATATTCAGGTACAGGGGAGAGGTTCCGGATTACAGCGACCCGAATCGAATTGTATAAACTGATTTTGGATATTTAGTTTGTAAATCGGATTTGTAAGCAAGATATTCATTTATCTCTGTGTTCCGTCGCTATTCATCTGCTAAAGGTTCTATTTACCGGGAACATAGATCGAATTGCTCGTTACAACAATAGTGAAGCTCAAAATCAATCCCATTTGAAATGTACACCGGATTAAAACATTTACACTCTTATTTAGCTTATCTGTTACTTGCTGCTCTTGTTTTCTCAATTATATATGTGATTATTCAATTTGTTGGTAAAAAATCCTTTACCGACAAGGTTAGAAAAGTTACCCTTATTGGATTTATTGCTACACATCTTCAGCTATTGATAGGTTTGGTTCTATACGTAATTTCTCCTGTAGGCCTAGCCAACTTTTCAGGAGAGGCGATGTCGGAATCACTCAGCCGGCTCTACATATTGGAACATCCTTTGACGATGCTGATCGCCATAGTGCTTGTATCGGTAGGGTACATAAAAGCTAAAAAGCCGGGAGATGATGCTCGAAGATTTCGAACTGTGATTATCTATTACGGACTGGGCTTGATTCTTATGCTATCCAGGATACCGTGGTCAGTCTGGCCATAAATCTCTTTTTTATTTAGAGCAAAACTTTAAGAGGTTGTCATGAGTACTACTTTCTTTTTTTCCCCTGTAACCGTAAAAACGTTTAAAATATTCTGGGGGATAGGATTGAGGTTTGTTTATAGAGTTTTGAAATGTCATATTTGGGGGTGTTCACAAAAACTAAAGATTCGGATAAACTAAAATCTACCCTCACATGCTCAAGCTTTTACGACCTCTATCTGTCATCTCTTCATTTTTAATTTTTTCGTTTTTACTGATCTCCGGATGCGAATCCGCAGACGACAATCAAGTTTCCTACTCCATTCCTGAGCAGCCCGAAATGAGTACCGGGTATACGGAAAAGCCGGGATGGGTTACGAATGAGTTTGCCGTTGCTGCTGCAAATCCTCTGGCAACGGACGCCGGATATCAGATTATTCAGGCGGGTGGATCAGCCGTTGATGCTGCAATTGCTGTTCAGATGGTGCTTACACTGGTTGAGCCTCAGTCCAGCGGGATTGGTGGCGGAGCATTTCTGCTCAACTGGGATGGAGAACAGGTTTATGCTTATAATGGCCGCGAATCGGCACCGGCTGCTGCTAACGAAAATCATTTCCTGGATGAAAATGGGGAGACCATGCCTTACAGGGATGCAGTAAGAAGCGGAAAGTCTGTTGGAGTTCCGGGTACCATAGCCATGCTGAAACAGGCACATGAGAGACATGGTGTACTTCCATGGCAAGATCTTTTTACTCCGGCTATTACACTTGCAGAAAATGGATTCAAGATAAGCCCACGTTTAAACCAGCTTTTAGCCGGTGAAGAGGCATTTAGGAGCGATGAGATAGCTTCTCGGTTATACTATGATGAAAACAACGAAGCGAGACCGGTGGGATATGAGCTGAAAAATCCGGCATTGGCCGAGATACTACGGCTTGTAGCAAATCAAGGTATCGACGCATTTTATCAAAGCGAAGTTGCTGAAGATATCGTGAAAAGAATTCAGTCTCATGAACGACCTGGAAATATGACCGTCGCGGATATCAATAACTATCCGGCTCAGGATTTTGAAACACGTGCTCTTTGTAACGACTGGAAATCGTACAATATCTGTGGATTTCCGCCACCCTCGTCAGGTCATATCGCTATCATGCAGATGCTGGGAATTATTGAACAGGTTGAATCAGTGGAAGTTGATTTTGAAAACGGACTGATGACGGCCGAATGGATGCATAACTATTTAGAAGCTGCGAAACTCGCATTTGCAGATCGAGCAAAATATATCGGCGACTGGGATTTTGTGGATGCACCGGCCGGAGACTGGAACAGTTTAATGGAACCCTCTTACCTGGCTGAAAGAGCAGATCTGATTGGAGACCAAAGTATGGGAACAGCAGAACCCGGTAATCCCGGAGAAACACAAGCTGTGCTTGGCGTGCAACCCTATCAGCCCGAAAGCGGAACGAGTCATGTCAGTATTGTAGATCGAGATGGAAATATGGTATCGATGACAACAACCATTGAGAATGGTTTCGGAAGCCGGGTCATGAGCGATGGCGGAACAGGCCTGCCTGGCGGATTTATTCTCAACAACGAGCTGACAGATTTTTCACTTACTCCGGTTGATGAAGACGGTAACCCAATGGCAAACAGGGTGGAACCGAATAAGCGCCCAAGATCAAGCATGAGTCCTTCGCTAGTTTTCAATCGTGAATCCGGGAACGCTCTGGCAAGTGTAGGTTCGCCGGGCGGTGCTGCGATCATTCACTATACCGCCAAGGCGATTATTGGAATGTATGAGTGGGATTTAAACGCTCAGAATGCAATCAATCTGCCTAATTTTGCCAATTTTAATGGTGCGACCGCGTTGGAGGAAAATCGTTTTTCATCAGAGTTTATAGAATCACTTCGGGAAATGGGGCATGAAATCCGCACACAATCCATGACCAGCGGTATTCAAGCAATCCAGGTAACTGAGGATGGATATTTTGGCGGGGCTGACCCACGCCGCGAAGGTGTTGTTATGGGTCAGTAGATGATGACTGCTGTTTCAGATTTAATGATTCAAATTGATAACTAACTGAGGTGAAACTATGGGTTTTTTAGAATTCTTACTGCTTCTTTTTATTGCCGGTGTTTGCGGTTCAATAGGTCAGGCCATTGCCGGGTATTCCCGGGGTGGGTGTGTGGTTTCCATTGTGCTGGGTTTTATTGGTGCACTTCTGGGAACGTGGTTGAGCGAGCAGCTGGGCTTGCCTGAACTTTTAAATGTTAACATAGGCGGCAACACTTTTCCCATAATCTGGTCAATTATCGGCTCAGTTATTTTTGTAGTCATTGTTGGCCTTCTAACTAAAAAAAATTAGTACAGACTCTCTATGAAGCTACTCTACTCTCTATCAATTCTGAGTCTCTGCTTTTTCTTAAATGCAGGTTATATAGTTGCTCAATCTGTTCAAATTTCATTTGATGACATAGAAACTGCAGAAGTCGATTCAATTTTTACCGACTACACCAATGAAACTCCGGGCTGTGCAGTAGGTGTAACTCATCAGGGAAGTCTCATTTTTTCAAAAGGGTATGGAATGGCTAATCTTGATTACGGGATACCTATACAGCCTGACTCAAAGTTTATGATCGCTTCTATTTCCAAGCAGTTTACGGCTGCTTCTTTACTGATGATGCAGCAGGAGGGATTAATTGATCTTGATGAAAATCTAAAAACGTACATTCCGGAACTGCCTGATTTTGAAACCCCGATCACTGCACGTCAAATGATTCACCACACGTCAGGCATTCGGGATTTGTTTAGTCTGCTTGCATTGAACGATGTAGGATTGGACAACACAACGACACCCGAATCTACGTTCGATCTGATCAGCAGAGTAAGCAAACTCAACTTTGTACCAAATACTGAGTATAACTACAGTAACAGCTCCTATTTTTTGATGTCTATATTGGTTGAGAACCTGACAGAGATGTCTCTTCGGGAATATGCCGATAAGCATTTTTTTCAGCCAATAGGAATGACGGATACGCACTTTCATGACGATACAGGGATGATTGTAAAGAATCGTGCTGAGAGCTACAGGCCAACCGACAACGGCGTTGGCCGTTTTTACAGGGACAACCTGGATCGCGTTGGAGCACGCGGACTTTTTACCACCATTGAAGATTTTGCAAAATGGGATGCCAATTTTCTTGAAAACAAATCGAATTTGCAAAATTTCAGGGAAAAGATGCTGGAAGTTGGAATTTTTAATGATGGCACAGAGATGGATTATGCGGCCGGCATCCGCCTAAGTGAATATCGTAAGCTCTATACTTTTGGTCATGGAGGAAACTATATGGGATTTCGTACCAGCTACATGCACTTTCCCGATTATGAGCTGGGTGTGATAGTATTTTGCAATCGCAGCAATATAAGCCCGGCTACACACGCTCGGGAAGTTTCAGATCTTTATCTGAAAGAGGTTTTCGAAGAGAAGTTTTCAGAATATACAGGATCCTATCACAATAGCCGGTTCCGCACTGAATATAATATTGTAATTGAGGACGGGATACTTTTTCTGACTCGTGGTCTGCGTGAGAAGGCAGAACTCAGCTGGAGTGAAAATGATGAGTTCCGTGCTGATGGTATAACCGTCACATTTGTTCGAGGCGGAGATGAAATCGAAGCGATGAAATTAAAATCAAGCCGAACAGCTAATGTTACTTTTGAACGTAGAATTGATTGAAACTCCTATGAAACGAATTGTACAATTGCTCCTATCATTTATCCTGATTTCGCTTTTTAGTGCAGAAGCGTTACTGTCTCAAAATAACACAGATGAGCTAATAGAACGTGTTGATGAAATTTTTGCCGAATATGACAGCAGTTTCGTGCCGGGATGTGCGGTTTCAATTTTTCAGGATGGGCAATCGATTCTTACCAAAGGGTACGGAATTGCAAACCTAGACTATGGAATTCAAAATAGCGATTCGACAAGATTCTACATGGCATCAGTATCGAAGCACATTACGGCATCCGCAGCAGAATTACTGATTATTCGCGGCGAGCTGAGTGAAACTGACTTCCTGTCTGACTACGTGGAAGAGTGGCCTGAATGGGCGTCTGAAGTACAGGTTCAACACTTGTTTAATCACACTTCTGGTCTGCCTGATATTTACGGATTGATGCGAATCGGTGGAATGGATATCAATGATGTGATGGATCTGGAAGATTATATGGAAGTCATCAAAAAAGGGGAAGAGCTGATGTTTGAACCGGGTTCAGATTACTCCTATTCGAATAGCGGATACACTACACTTGCTTTTCTTGTGCAGGAAGTTAGCGGCATGGGTTTTCCTAAATTTGTAGAGAATGAATTTTTTGAACCTTTTGGAATGAACGCCTCTCATTTTCATGATGATCGAACGCATATAATTCCAAACAGGGCCATTAGCTATTTGGTTTCTGATGGGACTGTCCGGCGCTCATATCCGGGCAATTTTCAAGGTGTTGGAGGTGGCGGACTTTATACGAATCATAAAGACTTGGAGAAATGGGAACAGTTTTGGTACGGTAATTTGAGTTGGGAGGGAGGTATTTCCAAACTAGAGGCCGATAAGCTGAAACGGAATTTGATTGCTCCTGCTTATGTGGATGGTGAAATCAACGAATATAGAAAAGGACTTCGTGTTTCAATCAGAAAAGGGGTTGAGACTGTAAGACACGGTGGATCATTTTACGGATTTAAAACTAACTTCAAGCGCTATCCGCAAAAGGGCACTTCGATGATTACGACCTGCAATCGCGGAGATGCAGATCCGGGAGTTTTAAATGATCAAATAGCGGACTACCTTCTAGAGAATGAGTTTGAAGATTATCTAAATGAATATTCCGGGCGCTACATCAATGAAGAACTACCCGCTGAATATACATTAACCGTTGAAGAGGGTAATTTACTTCTGGAGAGAAGACTCAGCCCGAATGGCAAAATGGAGGAAGTTGAAAAGGATATCTGGGAAGCCGGCTCGTGGGATTTTGAGTTTTACAGAAACGGGAGTGGAAAAATCGACGGTTTTATGGTGACAACGGGTCGTGCTGAGAATGTAGAATTTAAAAAAGTTAAGTTGTAGTGAGTGAGGAAATTAATAAGTACCACTGAAACACGGAAGCCTGCTCGTATAATTTACGGTGTTGTTTAGTGTTTGCGTTGCAATAATAAACCCACACCGAAATGAATCCATGCGGGTTTTAAATCTGAAGTAAAATATTGACTATACCTTAATTCCCCTCTTAAAAAAAGAAGGGAATCATTCCAACCTAAAAAATTCAGATCAGGGGTGAATCAATACTTTAAAATCTGACACTCAGTTCAACAAAGAAGCGCCTTCCAGGCTCAGGAAGATATCCTCCGGATGGATTTTCCATAGGATTGAATTGACGATTTAGGTGTTCGTAATAGTCTTCATCCAAAAGATTTCGTACACCACCGGAAAGGTTTACTCCCTTGTAAATGACCGAGCTTAAAGATGCATCAACCAACCAAAAACCGGGTGTTCTGTTTTCTCCAAACTCCTCATTGAATCGGGTTTGTGGAAACACCCGCCGAATACTTAAATCAGGTAGTATTCGATCCGTCAATATGGATCCTCCAATATTCAGTGTAGACTCCAAAGGCGGAATCTCTGCAACAGGTGTATTGTTTTCGAGGTATTCAGCCCTGGTAAATGAACTGCTTAATCCAATAAACCAGCTTCTTGACAAATTGTGATTCATGGCAAGTTCAAAACCAGAGAAAAGGGCATCTCCGCGATTTTGAAACTCTCTGACGCCGGGAGCTCCCATACCAACCGGTTGCAAATCCTCATTAATCACTGCAGAAATATAGTTTGTCATGTAGGAAGCAAAGATTGTTGTTTCTATACTGAAATTTCCGAATTCAGATTTCAGTACCAGATCGGCCTGATTATTTGCTTCTGCTTTTAAATCCGGATTGCCGGTGTATTCGTAACTGTCGCGGCCAATTGTAAGGAAGTTGATAAACCTTTCTGTTACATCGGGGCTGCGTACTCCTCGACCCACATAAAAACCTGCTGTAGTTGTGGAAGTTATTTGACGCGTAATTCCAGCGCTGACGCTAAAATTCACATGATTGGAATTGACATCAGTGTTTTCGAATCGAGGGGCCGGATCATTGGAGTCTGCTTGATTGTAATCGATCCGGGTTCCGGCTGATAAGGTCCATCGATCGATGAAGTGCTCAAATCCGTAATATATACCCGCGTTAAAAATGGAAGCATCCTGCCATAAATTGTAGGTCATGCTATTGCCGGCTTGTGGCCCCATTTTTATGTCTACAAACCGTGTTCCTGTTACGTCCAGCTGGTCGATTCCGGCGGTTACCGTATAAGAGCCTGAGTTGTACTGACCTTTTACTTTACTGTGAACGCCGTATGTTTCGGTTTCAGCAAGAGCAACAGCATCCCGCATATTAAATGAATCACGGTTATGATTATTCATTTCATGATCCACCAGGCTCCAGTACCCATTTACTTCTACTGAAGATAGGTTTTCTGCTTGGTTGGGTGTCCATTCATAACCGGCTTTAAATTTGTAGGTATCATCAATGGCCATATCCATCATTAACGCAGGGAAATCTGCATCACGGATAAATGATTGTGACCATCCGGCAGTCAGTCGATGACCCGCAAAAACGTTGATCCCGCCTTCTAAACCGAAATCATAGGATTGAAAACCGGACGCAACTGTCAATCCACTTCCACCTGTGTAATCATCGGTTGATGACAAGCCGCCACTGAGAAGGAAATCCCAGTTTTCTGTCCCACCCTGGATTCGGGCGTCTGTTTTCTGGTGACCTGTATTATTCTCTATACCGGCACGGACATCGCCGTTAAAGCCAAAGTCGATGTAATCGGGAGATTTATGACTTACAAAGTTTACGGTTCCGCCAAATGATGGCCCATACTGCAGGGCGTGAGGTCCTCGATGAATTTCCACACGTTCAATATCACTGAGACGGATATGTGATGTGGGTGGATCCATCCGGTTGGGACAAGCAGCCGCTGTTGCGGTCAGACCATCCAGACGCACATTCAGACGGCTTCCACTGAGCCCTCTAAGTACCGGATCAATTCCGAATCCTCCTTTTCGAATCCCGGAAGCATTTCCCGCTTCACGCAGAAACTGTCCTGAATCGATTGGCAAGAATGCGGCCTTATCCGTACCCATTTGATTAGACGGAGAGTTCATGACTCTGTGCGAAAGTACCGTAAGCGGACTCATCATTTCAGATGAAGGATTAAGAACAAACTCAAGGGGACTTCCGGACTGAAGTTCATCCGGTTCTATATTTTCTGTGATTGGCCTAAAACCGATGTGACTGATCCGAACCGTAATCGGTTCTGTTACAGTGCCCAGTTCTAAACTGAAAAAGCCATCAGCGTCTGTCACAGCCATGAGTTCAGGGTCGCTTATCCATACGTGTGCACCTGAAATGGGTTCATTTGTATCGGAAGAGTAAACGACACCGGTAATTTTAGTTAAAGTTGCATCAGCATTTGTGCTGACATTATTAAGATTCGTTGCATGGAGAATATCTGCATAGAGACACAGAGCCACCACGGCAACGATGAATTTAAAATAAGACATAATTCATCCTTAGTATAAAATTGTGTTTATAGTGATCTGCAGAGGGATTCATGCTGCAGCATGTGCGATAGGATGATTATGCTCGGGGAGGGTGAAATATATCTCGTTGAACGGAAACCGGATGTTCCTCTCGGTTTAGATATTCAATACTTTTTTTAATCTCTCTTGAAGTGTATTGAAAGCCGGCAAGTAAAGCCGTTTTATCCAGTGTGTTGAATAGAATTTGTTTTTCACCGGACGGTGAATTGTCACAACCGCAAACAGAAGAGCCATTTGCAGATTGAGTCATGTTACAGTGCATTGGCTCACTTTCTTCTTCATGAGAATTGTCACTTCCCATGTTTACCATGCAACTTTCTTTCTCTGATTCGGTACTATGAGAGCAACCCATACAGGTACAGAATTGAGCCGCTTTTTCTCCATCTGTGAACATTGTATAACCCAATACCGCTACCTTACTAATCTCCGTCATAGAGAAGAGTAGCGATATAATAACCAATATTGAGCTGATGGATTGTTTCATATTATCTTTAAATCTAATTAAAGATAATTTGGTCCGAATTTAAAGTCAATACAATTATAGATTGATTCGGGTTAGAAACCATGTTTTTATTATCATTGAGCAAATTATTAATCAGTAAAAATTCATGAGGCAGGCTATACTTTATCTCAAGAGGATAACAATTACTCTTTTTATACTCATAACAGGATTACAGCAAGTTGATGCTCAGAATGGAGTTACGCTCATGGAGTGGGAGCAAAGAACGCTGAATTTTATGCTGGACCGTAACAATAATTATGGAGGCACACTTTACAATCGCGGCTTGTTTCGGGAAAATGTAAATCTGATGAGTCCCGAGCATGAAATCGATCTCCTGACCTATCGTTACACTATGGCCGATGCATATGATTGGCAGGTGGCTGATCAGGCTTACAGGATGGCTTCAGGGAGCCTGAATGCGACAGAGTTTTATATTGAGAACAAGATTAAATTTAACTACCTGTTCAACGATAATCATAAACTGTTAGTTGATGGTACTCATGAGGAAAAGTTGCGAGCCGACCGGTTTTTGTTTCAGCTTGGGTATGAGTACAGGATAAAGGAAAATCACCGGGTAGGAGCT
>NZ_JAWLDW010000101.1:0-9823 GCF_041686455.1 Rhodohalobacter sp. | reverse complement strand
AGCAGAGCTAATAGCTGATTTCGAAGAGTGATTTTAAATGTACCTGTCGGAAACATATTGACTTAATCCTTTTACAGTTCCTTTTGCATTTTCATAATACGGTCGAGTAACTTTTCGGATGAAAGGCGCTCACGCAAGCGATCTACAAAAATAGGAAAAGCGAGAGGCGAAAAACGATCCACTTCCTTCACGATAATTTCTTGCATGCTGATTCTTTCCAACGCCCGTCGAAGCCGGGTTTCATCCAGCTGCTGATCTAAAACTTCGTCGTAAGCCTGCTGCAATAATAGGTGGTCAGGCTCGTATTCGGAGAAAACATCAAAAAAGAGTGAGGAAGACATCTGAAGATGTTTGCCTGCTTTTTTATTGCCGGGAAACCCGGAAAAGACCAATCCGGCAATTTGACTGATTCCACGAAATTTTCGCTTTGCCAGTTCTGTGTCGTTCAAGCTGCTTAAAATATCCGGGATCAGGTTTTCTTGAGAAAAAAGATTGTTTTCCAGAGCTTGCAAAATAGGGATGTCTTGGTCAGAAAGCAGTTCAAATCCGTAATCATTCATTGCAATAGAGAAAGTAATGGGTGTCAGTTTCGAAATTCTGTGGGCAATCAATGCCGATAAACCTTCATGAACATAACGGCCCTCAAACGGGAAAAAGAAACAGTGACAACCCTCTTTCGACCATGACTTCTCAACTAAAAACTGTTCTTCATTGGGAATAAGAGACCTTTCCCGTTGAACTTCCAGTATAGGCTGAATAGAGACCAACTCTTCACTTTTAGTACTGCCTTCTGCTGCTTCTCTGAACTTTTTACGAAGCAGTTCCGACATATTGGAAGATAGCGACATTCGCCCGCCCAGCCAGCTTGGTACCTTGCTGGATTTTTTTTTGGAACGTCGGACATAAACCGTCATGTTTTTTATTTGAATAAGTTCTAGGTTTCTGCCGGCAAACCAGAACGTGTCTCCAATATTTAGCTGCGAGATAAACCACTCTTCAATCCCTCCGAGCCGGCCTCCTTTAAGATACTTAACGGAGAGCATGGTATCGCTTGTAATGGTCCCAATCGACATTCGGTGCCTTCTGGCAATCCTGCGATCAAATACCTTCCAGACTCCATTTTCTTCAATCTCCGTTTTTGAATAGTCGTCGTATCGGCCAAGGGATGCACCACCTGTGTGAATAAAATCGAGAATAGAGTTCCATTCATTGTTTTGAAGTGTTTGGTAGGCAAATGTCTGCTTTACCTCGTCAAAAATCTGATCCGGTTTAAAACCTTCAGAAACTGCCAGAGTAACTAAATACTGAGATAAAACATCGAAAGGTTTTAAGATTGGTGTGCGACTTTCAACCATCTCATTGTTGAGAGCATCTTTCAGCGCAGAAGCCTCAATCAGTTCCAATGCATTGGTGGGCACAAACCAGATGTTGCTATCGGCATCAGGCCGGTGGCCACTTCGACCGGCACGCTGCAGAAAGCGTGAAATTCCTTTTGGACTGCCAATTTGAATAACTTTATCGACTGGTCGGAAATCTACTCCAAGGTCCAGGCTGGACGTGCAAACAACAGTTTTTAAGGTTCCTTCGTGAAGGGCATCTTCAACCCAGTTTCTGACATCTGATGACAGCGATCCGTGATGAAGGGCAATGGTTCCGGCAAGTTCAGGTTTGGCTTCCAGAATGTTTCGAAACCAAATTTCTGACTGTGATCGAGTATTTGTGAAAATCAGCGTAGAACCGGGACCGTCTAAAATGGGAAGAATTTTTGGCAGCAGTTGAATTCCCAGGTGACCCGACCATGGGAATTTCTCCACATCGTCAGGCAATACGGAATGTGCGTTAATTTTTTTCTGGACGTCAGCCCTAATAATAGATCCATTTTTAGCACGAACGGGACCTAAAAGAATGTCCAGCGCTTCCTCTAAATTTCCAATTGTAGCAGAGATGCCCCATGTCTGCAAATCAGGGTTTAAACCAAACAGTCGAGATAGTCCAAGTTCAGTTTGTGTGCCACGCTTTGAGGAAATCAGTTCATGCCATTCATCAACTACTACTGATTTCAGGTTTTTAAATCTCTTTGGGTATCCTTTCTGAGCTAGCAAAATGTGCAGGCTTTCCGGCGTTGTGATCAGAACTTCAGGCATCTGTTTTTTCTGTTTCTGTTTTACAGAAGATGAGACATCGCCGGTTCTGCGCTGAATTTGCCACGGTATATTGAGCTCATTAACCACTTCTTGCATCGCTTGTTCTATATCTTTGGCAAGTGCTCTGAGCGGGGTGATCCACAGCAGTTGTAGTCCGTTTTTCTGAAGCTGAGTGTAATTTTCAGGGTGCTCTTCAATCCATCGAATTAAGGCCGGCATGAAAAGTGCGAAGGTTTTCCCACTGCCTGTGGGTGCATTTAACAATCCACTTATACCCTGTTGAATTTTTTTCCAGACGTTTTTTTGCCAATCGAACGGAGTAAGGCCTTTCTCCTGAAACCACTGTTCAATTATTTTTTGTCCGTGTTTGCTGCTCATAGATGCTTTGTGAATCAATCAGATAGTGTAAATATCTGAATTGCCGATGCCGTTCCCGCCCGGATTATCAAAAGGTTGAAAATTTTCTTGATAATGAGCAGAAAAAACGACAAAATGAAAGCGCTTCGTTTTAATATCAAACTAAACAAAGATTGTCATGTGGCTAAACATCAAATCATTTGAAGAGTACAAAGAGGTTTACGAACAGAGCGAAAATAACCGAGAAAAGTTTTGGGAGCATGAGGCGGGGACTTTTTACTGGCGGAAAACCTGGGATAAAGTTCACTCCGGCGGATTTGAAAATGGAGATATCAAATGGTTTGAGGGCGGGAAGCTGAATATTACTGAGAATATGCTCGATCGGCACCTCAACACAATTGGTCACAAAACGGCGTTTATTTTTGAGCCAAATCATCCCGACAGTTTTCGCCGAACGATTACATATCGTCAGCTTCATGAAGATGTCTGCCGATTTGCCAACGTATTGGAAAGCAAAGGTGTAAAAAAGGGAGATCGTGTCTGCATTTATATGGCAATGACACCCGAGCTGATTATCTCTGCACTTGCGTGTGCAAGAATCGGTGCCGTTCACTCTATCGTTTTTGCAGGGTTTTCTGCTCAGGCACTCGCCGAGCGAATTCAGGACTGTGACGCAAAAATGCTGATTACCAACGACGGGCTTCGCCGCGGTGATAAACACGTTCCGCTAAAAGATATTTCTGACGAAGCTCTGAAGGATTGTGATACTGTAGAAAGTGTCATCGTATGTCAGCGAACCAACCGCGATATTGGTTGGCAAGAAGGACGAGATGAGTGGTGGCATATGCTTATCAGGAATGCATCTAAAAAACACACTGCTGTTGAGATGGACTCTGAAGATCCACTGTTCATTCTCTATACTTCCGGGTCAACCGGTAAACCCAAAGGAGTTCTGCACACTTGTGGCGGTTACATGGTTTATACAAGCTATACGTTTAGGAATGTGTTTCAAGTAGAGGAAGAAGATATATATTGGTGTACGGCAGATGCCGGCTGGATTACAGGTCATTCCTATATTATGTACGGGCCGCTTTTTAATGGAGCTACGGGTATTATTTTTGAAGGTACACCAACCTATCCCGATCCGGGACGACTCTGGGAAGTGGTTGAAAAATACAAGGTTACCCATTTTTATACAGCACCAACGGCAATTCGTGCATTGATGAGTCATGATATTAGCTACGTTCAAAAGTACGATCTCAGTTCATTGAAAGTTCTTGGTTCAGTTGGTGAGCCGATCAACGAAGAGGCGTGGCATTGGTATAATGATCACGTTGGTGGTGGCCGCTGCCCGATTGTGGATACCTGGTGGCAAACCGAAACAGGCGGTATTTCGATTTCACCGCTGGCGGGAATCACACCTACCAAACCGGGGTTTGCGACACTCCCGCTACCGGGAATTTCACCCGTTCTGATGGATGAAAATGGGAAAGAGATTGAAGGCAACGGTGTGAATGGAAATCTTTGCATTAAACATCCATGGCCGGGAATTGCCCGCACGGTTTGGGGTGACCATGAGCGCTATCTGAATACGTATATGAGTGCCTACAAAGGCTACTATTTTACCGGTGACGGTTGCCGGAGGGATGCTGATGGATATTATCGTATCACCGGTCGAGTGGATGATGTTTTGAATGTATCAGGGCACAGATTAGGTACAGCAGAAATTGAGAATGCTGTAGATGAACATCCGAATGTTGTTGAGGCTGCAATAGTTGGTTATCCGCATGATGTGAAGGGACAGGGAATTTTTGCCTTCATGGTTTGTGAAAAACAGCCAAAAAGTCCGGAAGACTTCAAACAAGAAATTCACGATCTGGTTAAGAAAATAATCGGCCCCATTGCCAAGCCTGATAAGATTCAAATCGTATCCGGTTTACCGAAAACCCGGTCCGGGAAGATCATGCGTCGTATTCTGAGAAAAATAGCTGCAGAAGATTTGGAAAATATTGGAGATACCTCAACACTTCTGGATCCGGCAGTAGTGGAGGATATCAAAAAAGGGAAGGCGTATTAATAAACCTGAAGAATTGTTGCGAAGTGGAGCTTCTCCACTTCGTTAAACTTAGCTGGTAATGAATCCGGTTGTTAAAAATATCAAACTGAAAAAGAATAAGCTTAATCTAAACCTAGTGCTGATGATAATGGGATGAAATAGCATGCCATATGTAAGAGGATATTCCTTCAGCCAGTTATAGTAGTGATGACGGTGGAGCGCTCCCATAGCTGTGGTGACATGGCCGTGCAGAATTGTCAGCATAAATGGCAATGCGAAAATAATTGACCCCGGGTAAGCAATCATTTGGCTTACGCCAAGTGAATTACACAAAAAGTAGTATGGCCAGGCAAATATGAGCAAAAGGGGCACGGACAGAGCCCAATTTATAAAAGCAATTCGGCGATAATTTTTTTCGCTTAATTCTGAAGTGGACATTGTGGGATACGATTGATGTACATTTCAGTTTAAAATTTTGCCTTATTGCTATTTTTAAATCTGACTCGCTATCAACATCTCAATATCACGATAAGGCATTTCAAACTGTTCGGCTAAGCCTTTTTTGGTAAGATGCTTTTTATATACATAAGCACCGTTGCGAAGGGCGGTATTATTCCATAAACACTCTTCAATTCCTCCGGCATCTCCTAATTCAACAAGATACGGGACAATCACGTTGTTGAGCGCATAGGTTGCTGTTCTGGCAACATTAGATGGAATGTTGGGCACACAGTAATGAACCACATCATATTTTTTAAAAACAGGATTGGAGTGTGTGGTTGCCAGGCTGGTTGAAATACAGCCGCCCTGATCGATAACTGTATCAACGATCACGCTTCCGGATTTCATAGATTGAACCATCGGGTCTGTTACCCAGCAGGGCGCACGTTCACCTTCTGTCATAGCGGCGCCAATCACTACATCTGCAAATTCCAAAGCGGTAGAGAGATATTGGTGATTGGCAGTAGCCGTAATAATTCTACGGTCAAATGAATTTTCGAGGCGACGGAGCATGGCGAGATCGTTATCCATCACAAAGACCTGTGCTCCATACCCGAGTGCTGTTCGGGCTGCATACTCTCCGGTGATGCCCGCGCCAAGTATTGCAACGGTTGCCGGCGGGATTCCGGAAATCCCTCCCAGCATAATACCCTGTCCGTCGCTTCCGTTTTCCAAATAGTGTGCAGCGATCTGAACCGCCATTGATCCCGTAATTTCGTGCATCATCCGAACAATCGGGAACTCATTGTCGCGGCTCTTGATGTATTCGTATCCGATGGCACAAACTCCTTTTTTGATAAGTGCATCCAGAAAATCCGTTGAAGTGTGGCCTAGATGGAGGGCAGATAGCAGGATCTGTTTCGGTTGCATCCAGCCAAGTTCTGTTTTGGTTGGAGGTGCCACTTTTACAATCATCTCAGACTTACGAAAAAGCTCTTCAGCACTGTGAGAAATTTCTGCGCCGGCCTCAGCATATTCGCTGTCTGAGAAATGTGCGTCGGCTCCGGCGTTTTTCTCTACATAGATTTCATGCCCGTTGGCTATGAGAACGGAAACTCCGCCGGGAGTGAGAGAAATGCGTCGCTCATCATTCGATATCTCCTTTGGTAGTCCGATTTTGAGCGATCGGGCTGATTTAGTCTTCATTAGACTCTTTTCAAGTGTTTGAAGGCCTAACTGTTCAGTATCAAAAGGGTTGATTTCCATATCAAAGCAATCTGAATGAGCGGATGGAGTGTCGAGTATTTATTTGGATGTATTTTTTAGTTGACGGAATCATCCGTAAAAGTGCAGAAAATCCGTTATGTTAATCTAATCAAATTCAACAAGATCTTCATTTAGATATTCACCAGGCAATGGCGCACCATCCCAGAACAAAAAAGAGTTTAGGTCAGCATTTTTTAAAGGACCCCAATATGATTCAAAAAATTGTGGATTCTATTCCTGCTCAAAAAAGAGATCGAATTGTGGAGATTGGGCCGGGTGCGGGTGCGATTACCGGTTTGATACTACAGGCGTACGATGATGTGGTTGCGGTAGAGATCGATCAGCGAATGGTAGAGCATCTTTCTGAGGAATTTCCGGATCTGAAAATTGTAAATGAGGATATTCTAAAAAGTGACTGGTCTCAATTTGTAAGCGCAGACAAACCTGTTCATGTGGTTGGAAATCTGCCATACTATATTACCAGTCAGATTCTATTTAAGGTTTTGGAGTATAGAAAGCATATCACTTCAGCACTTTTAATGATGCAGAAAGAGGTTGCAGAGAGGATTGTGGCCGAACCCCGAAGTAAAGAGTACGGTATTCTGAGTGTTCAGACTCAATTGATGAGCAGTCCTGAGATTTTGTTTGACGTTCCTCCCGGTGTTTTTTCTCCGCCGCCAAATGTGAACAGTGCTGTACTAAAACTGACGTTTGATAAGCCGGACTTGCTGTGTTCGGACAAGAATTTGAAAACGGTTGTGCGTATGGCATTCAATCAGAGAAGAAAGAAATTGAGCAATGCCCTGAAGCGGCTGGATATGGAGTTGCCTGAAGATGAATTTGATTTTAATTTGCGTGCCGAAGCATTAAAGCCTGACATGTATGAAAAGTTGACAGCCCGCCTCGAACAACTTGGCACATTTTCATGACTTTTTTGAAAAGATACTCTTCCTAAAGCCCGCCTAAAGAGTAAAACGTATACCATTTGGCAATTATGCGTCTTTGGTACGGATGTTGCATACAACAAAACAGAATAAAAGCGCAATCTTTGCGTCTCAAAAAATTAAACGAATAACCAAAAACCTAATAAGTAAGGAGTCATCATATGGCTAGTATAAAACCATTAAGCGATCGAGTGCTTGTACGCCCGATCGAAGCTGAAGAAAAAACCAGCTCCGGAATTATCATCCCTGATACTGCAAAAGAGAAACCACAACGGGGAACCGTTGTAGAAGCAGGTCCCGGAAAAGTTGAGAATGGAAACAAGATCGACATGTCTGTTAAAAAAGGAGATGAAGTGCTTTACGGAAAGTATTCCGGAACCGAAGTTACTCTTGATGGTGAAGAGTATCTGATTATGAGAGAATCAGACATTCTCGGTATCGTATCCTAAATACATTTGTCATAAACGATTTAATAAATACTAACAAAACAATATAAAATTATGTCAGGAAAACTAATTCATTACGATGCGGAAGCACGTGACGCACTCAAACGAGGTGTGGACAAGCTTGCCAACGCAGTTAAAGTTACATTGGGTCCTCGCGGAAGAAATGTAGTTATTGAAAAATCTTTCGGTGCACCAACTGTAACCAAAGATGGTGTAACCGTAGCTAAAGAGATTGAACTCTCTGATAAGGTTGAAAATATGGGCGCACAGATGGTACGTGAAGTTGCGTCTAAAACAAATGATAACGCAGGTGACGGTACAACAACGGCTACTGTTTTGGCACAGTCCATCATTCAAACCGGTCTGAAAAATGTGACTGCCGGGGCGAACCCAATGGAGCTGAAGCGTGGTATTGAAACAGCTGTTGACGCGGTTGTTAAAGAGTTGAAAAATCTGAGCGAGCCTGTAGGCGACAGCCTTGACAGTATCCGCCAGGTTGGTACTATTTCTGCAAACGGCGACGAAGAGATCGGTAATAACATTGCCGATGCTATGGAGAAAGTTGGTAAAGATGGTGTGATTACCGTTGAAGAGGCAAAAGGTACTGAAACCTACCTTGAAACTGTAGAAGGTATGCAGTTCGACAGAGGATACCTCTCTCCATACTTTGTGACCAACAGTGAGAATATGACCACTGAAATGGAAGATCCTTACATCCTGATTTTCGATAAGAAGATTTCTGCGATGAAAGATCTGCTTCCAATCCTTGAGAAAGTGATTCAAACCAACAAGCCGCTGCTGATTATCGCCGAAGATATTGAAGGCGAAGCATTGGCTACTCTGGTTGTGAACAAATTGCGCGGATCATTGAAGATTGCAGCTGTAAAAGCTCCGGGCTTTGGCGACAGAAGAAAACAAATGCTCGAAGACATCGCAATTCTGACCGGCGGTACCGTAATTAGCGAAGAGCGCGGTTACAAGCTTGAAAATGCGACTCTCGACTTCCTCGGTACAGCAGATCGACTAAACATTACTAAAGACGATACAACTCTCGTTGGCGGTAATGGAAAATCTGATGACATCAAAGCACGTATCAATCAGATTAAGTCTCAAATCGAAAATACTACTTCTGACTACGACCGTGAGAAACTGCAAGAGCGACTTGCCAAGCTAAGCGGTGGAGTTGCAGTACTTTACATCGGAGCTGCTTCTGAAGTTGAAATGAAAGAGAAGAAAGCTCGCGTTGAAGATGCCCTGCACGCAACACGCGCTGCCGTTGAAGAGGGAATTGTTCCCGGCGGTGGAGTTGCATTCCTGCGCACACTCAAGGTTTTCGATAAACTGAAAGGTGAGAATAGTGATCAGGAAGTTGGATTCAACATCATTAAGCGTGCGCTTGAAGCTCCGTTGAGAGCGATTGCGAATAACGCCGGTGTTGAAGGATCTATCGTAGTTCAGAAAGTGCTGGAAGGTAAAGATGCTTTCGGTTACAATGCACGTACTGAAGTGTACGAAGATCTGATCAAAGCGGGTGTTATCGACCCAACGAAAGTTGCACGAACCGCACTTGAAAACGCTGCTTCAGTTGCCGGTCTTATGCTGACAACCGAAGCCGTAGTTGTCGACAAACCATCTAAGAATGATGATGACGACAACGGTGGCGGAATGCCAGGCGGTGGAATGCCCGGCGGAATGGGAGGAATGGGCGGCATGGGAGGAATGATGTAATTCATTCCCCATAAAATCCCAGACTGATCATTCAGTTTGAATTTAAAAGCCTCAATCCGTTTTCGGGTTGAGGCTTTTTTTATATCAAAAAAGACGCGAATAATCTAAACGTGATAAAAATGATTTGGTTTCGAATCGGAAAAGTCTCCCCTAAAAAGGGGAGATTTAGAGGGGTGTTGATAATTTAGGGGTTGTAATTGACACCCCACCCGGCTAACGCCGTACTCCCCTCAAGGGGAGATCATCCTTACTGCATTTCAACTTTGATATAGCCTTCTATTTTTCAGCTTTATCCTCAACCTCATCAAGCTGCTCCAGAGACAGACCTTCAATCAAGGCATCATAGTTGGTAATATCTTTTGGTAGGATGATTTGATTTTCATCTTTGCCAAGCCCATCCAGTACTTTAAGATATTTCTGTTTTAACTGGAGTTTCATCGC
>NZ_JAWLDW010000100.1:0-9846 GCF_041686455.1 Rhodohalobacter sp. | reverse complement strand
ACACCCTCACCGCTTTTTATCTCTTTACGGGCAGCAACAATCTCTTCAAGCAGCTGTGCTTTCTCTACCAGCTTTCGATACTCTTCCACATCCATGAGAACAGCAGAGTTACTCCCTTTTTCTTTAATTACGAGAGGCTCTTGATCTTTTTTTACCTTTGTCATGAATGTTGCAACATCTGCCTGAAAGTCGTTAAGTGAACAGGAATTTTCTTCGAGTTTAATTTTAGTCATAACAAGTAGTTTTAAATCAAAATTGTATTTAATGAATTGGAGCCAGCATCATCCAATTTAAAATACTCCTCTGCAATTTTTCTGAAGTGAAACCGTAATTCGGTCTACCTCTTCGGCTCCGTCCGGAATTTCTTCCAGCTCAAGCCCCGGGAAGAACAGTTCATCTTTCCATTCTTGTATGGTTGAACTGAAAAATTCTGAGGCTGTAGAGTCTGCTTCATAAGCAATGATATCATAATTCTCTCCCAGGTCTCCACCGAATCTTGTGATAACCTGCCATCCCCCGTCTCTTTTGTAAGAGGTGTTCGTTTGATCAGATTGAGGATAATAAAATCCATCTGAGGGCATCAGTAGCACCCAAATGTCTTTTTCAAGAGGTTCCGGATAGACGCCCATCGTTAAAATACGGCAATCCACTCTGTCTCCATCTACCGGAGAGATGATCTGAGTGCGATCTACTGGATACTCTACCTGCTTCACGTTTCCGGTTGTAACCTGTTCCATCTGAGCCAGGCTGTTGGTTATTCCATAAGTGTATCCGCCATAGATAACCAGCATGATTCCAACCAAACCAAAAGACACCCTGACTTTAGCACTCATCAACGGTTCGGACGACTCTTTGAATGACATGCTTCCAACCAGTGCTAAAAGGACAAGCACCGTACCCACAATGATTGTTACGATTTCTAATGACATTATTTTCTCTTTTAAGTGAAGGGAATAGTCATAAATTGAAAGCTTATTAATTTTAATAACTTTCCGATAGTGTTACTATTTAATATTACCTGAAAATCTCCTTATTTGAAAATAAGATGAGAAATTTTACAAGAGAAAACCGGTACAGAGAGTTATAAAACCGGAAGGCACTCGCAAAAAAATCGCCTGTTCTATTTTTGGAAATCAAGAACAGCCGGAATAAATAGACTTAGTTTTATAAAGGAAAAGTCTATTCTTCCGATAGCTGAAAAAAACTGTGATATATGTAACTCTAACTGTTAAATAGATAAGTGATATGGCATAGTATAAATTATCTTAAGTGCTGCACGATTGCATAAATGCCGTGTTGCACTTATTACTTGAACTCAGAAAATATTAAGCTATCCGACAGAAAACTTCATAAAAAATCACTCTTATTGGATTACAAAATGGAATTCATTGCGAGACAGTAAATTAACTGAATTTAAGTGGCTCCATTAGTGTTTGATAAATGAGGTGTATGAAAGATTCTCATTTTAATGATATAAGCTTAATTTCTTCAAAAATTGCATCATGAAACTATACATCAAATATATGGTTAGTTTACGATGTAAAATGCTGGTAAAAAGCGAGCTTGAAAAACTTGGTTTAACTTGTTCATCTGTAGAACTTGGCTTTGTAGACGTAAAAGAAGAGATTACTAAAGATCAGCTGGATACATTCTCAAAAAACCTGAAAAAATCGGGTCTTGAACTCCTGGATAACAAAAAGAATATTCTGGTTGAGAAGATTAAAGCTGTAATTGTTGAAATGATTCACTACTCCGACGAAGTACCAAAAGTGAATGATTCAGAATACATCAGTGAAAAACTGAATTACGATTACACCTATCTCTCTAACACATTTTCGGAAGTGAAGGGAATTACCATACAGCAATATATTATTCTGCATAAAATTGAAAAGGTGAAAGAGTTGCTTATTTATGATGAACTGACTCTCACTGAAATCGCATACAAACTACATTATAGCAGTGTTGCACATCTTTCAAATCAGTTTAAAAAGGTTACCGGACTGACACCCACATATTTCAAAGAGTTGAAAGACAGACGAAGCAAAAGTCTGGAAGATCTCTGAATCGGTAAAGTCTTTTACGAAACTCCGTCCAAACCAACATTTTTATGGCTACTCTTGATTATAGTCGAGATCATTTTGAAACGGATTTTAGCTTCAATAATATTGCGTGTGTGAGCCGGAATGATAATCGATTGACCAACGACGAGCCTATGCGCCGTATCGTCTATTACTACCACTGCTTCTCCATCGATAATCTGAATAAAAGTATCGAAGGGAGAAATTTTCTCCGAAAGTGCCTCCCCAGAATCGAAAGATACTGCAGAAATGTTCCCCGTTGTTTTTTTGATAATCGTTTTGATGACTACCGAATTCGGTATGTACTCAATAATCTCAACGATGATATGAGTTTTTGCTTTTTCTAACTCTAGATTATTTAAACTCATGGGTAATAGTTGAAGTGAGTACGTTTTCCATAATTTTTTATAAAACTGATAAGGAATTAGGAAGCAATTTTTTGTATTGTTTTCAGGCTTTTATCGATGAAGTAAATTAAATACAAAAAAAGAGGCCCTGATGATACAGAAGCCCCTTTAGGTAAATCAATATTGCGATTTACTAATTGTCTCTCTTTGATTTCACAGCCGATTTTTCTTCCGGATTGTGTTGCGGGTTTTTATTGACCGGCTTTTTCTCGTCTTGATTCTTTTTGTGGTCTCTATTGTGTTTGTCCATATTTGCTCCATTTGATTAACTAATTAACTATAAATCAATGTATAGAAACAATAAAGATATACTGTTACAGCAACCCCGCTTAATGTTATAGATATGCTTTTATTTGGGTGCTGTAAAAATTTCGTTCCTGACGGCACTTATTTGTATCCGGTTCAAAATATTATCTTAATAGGAGGATATTCTTGAGTTTTAATAAAAGTTCATTTTATGCGACCCTCATATACAAACTTTATATTCGTCCTCAAACTCTTACTGACGAGGAAGCTTTAACCAGGTACCGGCACTGATCTGTTCATCGAGCTCTACCTGGTTCATAATGGCAAGGTCCTCTGGGGAAACTGTAATCGATAAGCCATCGAGGTTTCCTGGTATAAAAGATTGGAAAGTTCCTGAACGGTTGGTTTTAACTACTTGCAGACGAACAGGCTGAATATTCAGAATATCTTGATCGTTTAACTCTTTGAATCCCCCGGTAGTCTCATCAAAGCTAGAAGCATAGGTACTATATTTATCAGCGGTGGTGTAGTTCAAAAAACGATAAATGGAGCCATCATACTCAATCGCATAGACATAAAATTTGAGTTGGGTTCCATCCTCAGTCTGGCCGGTCGCTTCAGCCCTATAAGCAGTCAGGCCGTTACTTTCTGTTCTGGATTTCCCCTCCGTATTAATTCCATCCTGATTCAAAAACTCATTGACCGAAGCCTCAGCATTTGCTGATTCCCCATCCAGCGTCATAATTGAAACGGCATCCTGATCTGTGTTAACAACAGCAACCAGCGACCGTTGGTTGATCACCTGCCATCCATCAGGGTAGGGAAATTGAAATTCCAAATCCGGATGGTAGAAAAACCCGTTACGGGTAAATCCTTCCCGTGGGTTATCACCATAGATCATATTGTCAAGTTTACCCATATAATCGTCCGTATTTTCAATCGTCTGTTCATACCCTTTTGCTTTCCACTCTTCGGCAAGTTCCGGAATGCTGCTAGCCCTTTCAGCCGGATCGGGGTGGGTAGATTGCCAGTTAGGAAGACTTTGACCCGATTGTTCCGACATACGGTTAAGCGAAACAAAAAACTGTGCTCCTTCAGCTGCCATATAATGCTGCATGGACGCATACTCAACACCAAGTTGATCCGATTCCCGCTCATCATCCCGGCTGTAGCTTAAAAACAGAAGTTGGGCAGCCTGGCTGCCAATACCAAGAATATCTCCGCCGGGAAGGCCCAGCAGTTCCCCGCCTATAGCTCCCCCAATCAGTGCAAGCTGACCCATCTGTTGCTCAAAGGCCCGTTGGGAGGCGTGGCGAGCAATCACATGACCAATCTCATGGCCCAGTACTACGGCGAGTTGGGCTTCATTATCAAGATGAGACAGCAGTCCACGAGTCACATAAATATATCCGCCAGGCAAAGCAAAAGCATTCACGACCGGGCTGTCCAATACGCGAAAGTAGAAGTCTGTATCTGCATAAACTGAAGGTGTATCCTCCCGGTTGATATGACTCACTGCCAGCATCTCCTGCCCAATCTCATCAACATAGGCTTTCAGCTCATCATCATCGTACAGTCCGTACTGCTGCTGTATCTGCTGATCGGCCTCCTGACCAATCTGTTTTTCCTTTTCCCAGCTGTAGCCATACGCCCGTTTATCACCGCTTATAGCACTTCGTTGAATACTGCAGGCGGAAAGAACGAGCCCAACAATTAACAAAAGACTCAACTTTGAAGTAGTGTTTTTCATATCTCCTCTCAATTATCTTTATAAACTTTATCTGTCTATTTTGACCGAGATATGAGAACCCCAACAATGAGAACAATGAGTGAGATCAAAATAGGAACCCAGTCGCCGGAGCTTACCGCGACATCTGCTCCCAAGACTGAAAATGATTCAGAATCCTGGATGTACTGATACCCAAAAAATATTACTCCGATCAACCCGCCTATACTCAAAATACCGCCTAATATTTGTTTCATAATCTCCCCTTTCAATTTTTTTTTAAACATTACAAAATATCGCAATATGTTCTTTACTCATTAAATTTCAAAACTTTAAACATCACATGCATTATGTGGAATAGTGTAAGTGTTACATATATCACGGGTTTTTAAGGTTAATACAAATTTGAACGGTTCCAAATCGATCCATTTCGGAACATTACACTTAACATGATCAACGTTGATATTCGGATAGTCGTCCATCAGACGGCAATTTGTGAATTTTAAAACCTCTACTCTTCAAAAGTCTGATGGGATGATTTCTCATCAAAAAAGGATAGCTCCGTACAATTCACTTCAATGAAATCTGCAACTCAACATCGGGAAGCTGTAACAACACTGAGACAATTTATAAGCAGATTGATGGTGTGATGATTATTTCACGACAATATTTAATAACAAAATCATGAGAAAATATAAACAAGCCTATAAAAGCCTGACGATCACAGCTCTACTGTTCACCGGTATTACAGCCGGCGCTTTTGCCCAGGACAACAAGATTGTATCCCCGGAAGCTATAGCGCCTGTCATAATATCAACAACTCCCACGGGAGGTGATATGAATGTTGAACCCGGCAGTGTGATCAAAATTACGTTCAGCAGTGATATGAATGAATCAACTATCAATGGATCGACCCTTGTACTGTATGCAACCAGAGCAGATACAACAGTGTATCAGAACAGCAAAGTGATGTTAAACGAGCACATAAGAGACATCTCTAAACCTGCTCCAGAATCCAGCTGGGAGTATTCAACTAATTCCGTGAGCGGAACCGTCAGCTATTCAGATAAAATCGCAACTTTTACACCAAATTCTGATTTAGAGGATGGAACTCTATACACCTTTACTGTAACAAAAGATGTTAAAAATTCAGAGAATAATGCTCTTGAGAGCGATCATGAATGGAGCTTTACAACTTCTGGCACTTCTAACCCCATCTACTCTGATAAACAAAATGAGTAAAAGGGTATGAACAAAAGTGAATACAGTGCAAACACTGCAGATAAAGCTTTAAAAGCCAAAAACAATTGGATTGACCTCGGTAAAGCCGGTCAATTTGTAATTCTTGCCCAAACAAATATTAACAACAAATCAGAATCTATGATTACGGGCCACACTGGAGAAGGGTCTGTTAAAAATGGCACGAATAAAGAAAAACAGAGTTCTCATTCAGAAAGAAAAGGAGTTAAAAGCCAGGCTTTAATTCTACAATCAAATCAAAGCGACACAACATACCCTGATGTGAATGAAGCTATAAAAGATCTGTTGACGGCTTATAGTGACGCATCCATGCAGAACGGTGATGATATAACAGTTCACGAAACAGGAGGCTTACACAGTAACGACTTAACTTCCGGTGTACACGAATGGAGCGATTCTCTTCATATTGCATCCGATGTTAATTTTTCAGGTGGTGAAGATGATGTATGGCTTATCAAAATAGGCAGTGATCTTACTATAGATGAAAATATCGTATTCACTTTAAATGATGGTGCCCAGTCGGATAATATCTTTTGGTATGTAGAAGGCGAAGTAACCATCGGCAAGGATGCCAATTTTGAAGGCATTATTCTATCTATGAATGAGATCACACTTGAAGACGATGCAATACTGAATGGAAGAATGTTTAGTCAGGCTTCAATTACACTCAATGATAATACCGTAACCGAACCAAGAAATATGATAGCCGGGCGCACAACTTCAACGAACAAATAAATTTGAATGATTGTTGTAGCTATTTAGCAATGTATAGTACCTTCAAAAAAGGACACTGAAAGTGTCCTTTTTTATTTACCGTGTCAAATAACCTTTTCAAAATATGCTATTCAGTAAGCATAATTTAATGATCCCTTTCTTCAATTAATAGATAACTACTTCAACAATATCTTTTTTAAAGTAGCCATTTATCTGTACGATTATTAAAAATTTTACCAAATACAGAAACCGGCAGCTCCTCTCGTTAAATAGATGTAGACATAAATCACTTTGGGTGATGAATGCTCCCTAATTTTAATCCAAGATTGTTCACTCAGTTTGTAATCAGTGTACGTAAAACATGTAAGCTAAACTTGATAAAATGTAATGAATATTGTAGAAATTAATCGCAATTTACTTGTATGAAATACATTCACATATAACCCACTCCAAGTGTACAAACAGGGTGCTCAAATGAAATCAATAATCTATTCCAAAATTTATCTGCTCGCAATATTGGCACTTTTTAGTATCTCGTGTGAAAAAACAGTCAGCGGATCTGAACCTGATCTTTCAGATACACTGGACCCCGTTGAAGGTGTAACGCTCATTCCGGGAGGAGATAATGCAACCATACAGGTCAATAAAAACCATCAAACAGCCTATTTTAATTTACAACTGAGTGATATCGGTACAAATGAACTGATAGAAAACGGTACTAAAGAGGCCTGGTGTATAGACTGGACCAAACCTATTCAGAGCAGTAATACCACTTACAGCGGCATTAAACTCTATTCTACGGATATGGTGGATAAGTGGAAACCAGTTAATTATCTGCTCAATATCAGCCAGGACCTTAGAAGCGGTGACCCCGATTTAACATGGCGTGAAATTCAGTTGGTGGTATGGTCACTTAGAGCAAATCCGGAGTTTGATCTAAATACAGTCGCAACTGAAGACCTTCCTTCTTCTTTTCAAACTGAGAATGGAGAACGGAATTTTGACGCTCAAAAAGTAACTGATATTCTGGCCATGGTAGAAGCCGGCTATGAAGATTTTGATTTTTCTTCAGGAACAAAGTTTGCTGTGATCGCTGAAACACCCGTAGATATTCAAACTGTATTTGTTGTAGTTGAGAAGAAGTGATCATTGAATCTATTCAGCTGGCAAAAACTCCACTATTTAATATAGTTTAAACCAGCTGAAGTTTTTCAAATTCAATGACTTTGTATGTGTAGACGAAATAACTGAATCAAGTAACACTAGTCAGGTAAAAAATTTCAGCTTTGAGATCCATTCAATATTACAGACTTGATTTTAGTTACAAAATGGAAAGCTCCTTTTTTGTGCAAATTTATACCCGGTAGAGGGAATGACAATGAAAAAGTTGTTCCTGAGCCTTTTTCGCTTTCAACATCTATTCGACCGTCCACTTCAAAAACCATCTGTTTGACGTGCTGAAGGCCAATACCCGATCCTTCCTCTCCGTCAGTTCCCAATGATCTTGCAACCGGTTTCCCCTGATTAAATGCTGAGACCTGTTCTGCCGACATACTTTTACCGGTATCCGATATGCTCATGAACAGCATACTTCTGTCATCCTCTGCACCCAGTGTAAACTCCACTATAACCGTTCCACCTGATGGGGTAAACTTGACAGCGTTCGCAATTAAATTCCCGGTAGTCTGTATCAGGTTCAGAAATAAATTGGATTGGAGTTCAATCTCCGTTTCGATTTTGTTTTTGAGCATTAGGTTAATCCCCTTGTTTTTCGCCATTGGAAGATATAATCGATGAATCTCTTTCATAGCAGAAGAAAGTCTTTTATCGATATTTATATTTTGCTTTTCACTCTGCAGATCATCCCCAATCACAAATTCTTCATCTACCAGGTCTAATAAAGACTGCGCTGAATCTTTAATCATCTTGAGATCCCTGGTTTCCACGTTAACCCGGTCTTTGTCATCACTAATCAATATATCGAGCATTCCGATAATACCACCGAGAGGGCTCTGCAGATCATGTTTTAAATTTCGCACATGATTGTTCAGATATTCCACCCGGGAGGAAAGCAGTTTATACTTTTTTTCGAGTTCCAAATTCCTATTTATTATCTGAGCAATATTCTGTAGCTGTTCTGTATCATCAGATGTATTAGACTGATCATTTTTTTGTATATCCATGCACTACTGATTTATCTCTTAATATTAATTTACTCTAACAATATAGAGATTGAGAACCAACTGCTAGTTATAGCTAAGAACGGCAGATTTGCATATATCACGGAAAACAAGGACTAATAAGCGATTCTCAAAAAATGGCAAAAGAAATAAACTTCATATAACTGTTAAATATATAAATCTGTCCCATCTCTTTATAACGCTATATAGCTTTTATTCCCGCACATTACAGTTGTGTAAATACATTCACATCTACTTCTGCATGCTGCAGGAAATGAATAGAATATCAAACCCAAAGTATTATGAAACACCCAATTAGTATACTCACAACCCTCACCCTTATCGCAGGATTTATTTTGGCGGGTTGTGATAGTCCATCAATTAAGATGCAGGAATCTGAAACCTCTGGCGTCGAAACAAACGCTGATTTAGAAATGGAAAAAAATGAAGTGGAAGCTGAACTCATGGTATACAGAACCAAAAATGACGATCGGATAAAGGAATATAACCGGACCATTAATGAGATCGAAAAGAAAATAGATAACGAATCTGATATGGATATTAAAGTCAGAATGGAAAAAAAGCTAGCCGAGTTTGAAGCCACACATGATGACCTGGAACGCGAAATGGACAATTATAAAGCTTCAGGAAAAGATAACTGGGATAACTTTAAAGACAGTTTCAGCAGCCGAATGAATGATCTTGGAGATTCTCTTGACGATTTCTTTACAACCTCCGG
The DNA here is from genome assembly GCF_041686455.1 of Rhodohalobacter sp. Taxonomy (NCBI): domain Bacteria; kingdom Pseudomonadati; phylum Balneolota; class Balneolia; order Balneolales; family Balneolaceae; genus Rhodohalobacter; species Rhodohalobacter sp. The sequence goes on along the minus strand of NZ_JAWLDW010000100.1, from coordinate 496 downwards.
TATTACCGCTACATCCGGAAATTGACTTTAACCTAAACCTTTAACGCCAATTGTCATGGGAAATTTATTATACATCATCGCCGTCATTTTGGTCATTGGATGGTTAGTCGGTTTTATAGGCTACAGTGCCGGCGGGTTAATTCATATTCTGCTGGTTATCGCCGTCACTGCCATACTACTTCAAATTATACAGGGCAAAAGAATAGCTTAGCTGTCAGAGAGATTAATAATCAGGCCGGAAAACTATCCAAACGCTTCGTTGGCCTGAAATGATCCGACCTTACAACGGTCGGGGAATTAAAGAGAAACGGAGTCAAAAATCACCCATTAATATTTAAAAGGAATCAAACAATGAAAATTTCATCCGTAATTGTAACCACCATATTTGTAGGAGCTGCGGGTCTTATCGCAGGAACTCTTTTTGTACCCGGAAAGGGAGTAAAAACAAGAAATAAAATTTCTAAAAAAGGGCATGAGTACAAGGATTATCTCGTTG
>NZ_JAWLDW010000014.1:34822-39712 GCF_041686455.1 Rhodohalobacter sp. | reverse complement strand
TCCACAAAACAGCCGAGTTATCCACATTAGAAAAAGTTGGACAATAAATTGAATTTTAACTTGACAACCAATCCGCACGAATAAAGGCCAATCATATCTATCTCAGATCGATTTATACAGCCCGATGAGGATATCAACACTCCTCTGTGGATAATTAGCACGGTTTTAAGCTGTTAAAGCTAAATTTATAAGTTATCCACAAATCAGCCGAGTTATCCACATTAGAGCGTGTTGGTCACAAAACCTGTGATATTATCGTATTGCGAGATATTCGTTTTCAACAACTTCTATTCAGCAAACTGTTACAGGTTTGATTTTATTTCTATATTAATTTTCATTTATCTATACACAGAATTTTCACATTATTTCATATATGATTATTGGTAAAGGATTCGCACAAATACACCTCCCGCCGGAGACAGGAAGTGTTTTTTGGATCGGTTCAGATTCGAACTATCCTTATTTTCTTGAGCAATCTTTATGCGTATAAATACCTAGACCGTGTACCAAAATATGTATCAAGGATTGAAACCAAAACGGGCCGTAACCAGGTACGAACGACCGGGCAGCGGGTACCCATCGATAAACTGGTTCTGGCTGTCACCAAGATTGCGAACCCGTGCGGTAATGCTAACGCGATATCTGTCAATTGGAAGATTGATGCGGCCAAACAAGTCGGTCTCAGTAAATGAACTCAACGGTTCGGCCTGGCTATTATCCTGCGTGGTATAGCGTTCTCCGGTATAGCGGATATCCGCACCGGCCGTGAAGTTCTTCCAGTTTAAATTCAGATGAGCCCTTCGTGACCACTCAGGGACGTAAACCAGCTGACCACCCTCTGCCCCGGGATTGGATTCGTCGTCGGTGATAGACGCGTCTGTGTAGACGGTACCTCCTTCCAGTGTGAGAGAAAGGTCTGAGGATAATTGAAAATCATTTCTCAGGTTCAGCTCAAATCCTCTCGTCTCTATTTCGTTGACATTACGGACCGAAAGGCCATTTTGGCCAAATACCCAAAGAATTCCGTCCGTTTGTGTTCCGGCAAATCCGTTAACCTCTGCCTCAAACCGTCCGCCATCATACTCGTGGATGGACAAAATTCCCAGCTCCCCTTTCTGATTCGTTTCCGGGTCGAGGTCCGGATTTCCTGCGTTCGGCCAGTAGAGATCATTCAGGGTCGGTGCAACAAAATTTCGGCTCCACTGCCCTCTCAGAATCAGTGCGTCGTCAAACAGGTTGTAGTTGGCTCCAATCGAACCGCTAACGGCATCACCGGCTGTTTCGTAGTAGTCATAGCGAATTCCGCCAAAAAGCCTCAGCGATTCACCCGGCTGCCACTCACTGTTCAGGCGATAGGCAAAGTTGAACTGCGATTCGTTCTGATCAAAATTTGAGCTCTCCACACGGTTCACCAGGAAACGAGCAGACTGATCGGTCTTCAGGTTATCCATCCACTGCCGGCTCCAACCGATCTCATTGGAAAAGGATTTGATATTCGTCTCACTTTCAGTCGCAAAAGCCTCATCGGTGTAATCGGTATCTGCATCGCTGTATACGATGTTACTGTATAGCCGGCTGTTGTTAATACGGTACTCAATGTTTGTGGCCGAGCGAAGTGCGCGATCCTCCTGAACCGCTGTTTCACTGGGAAAAGAAAGTGACCCGGGGGATTGATTCTCCACATCGTAAAACCAAAGCGTCGTTTTCAGTGAGAGAGGCTCCGTTTCATAGCCTGCATTCAGAAGAGCGTTAAAAGCCTCTACCCTGTTGTTTTCGCGGGTTTGAGTCTCTCCGTTATTCTCAAATTCAAAATCGTTGTCCGAAGCTTCACGCTGCAGAGAGAGTCCGGCGTGCCAGCTTCCGAAACGGTGATTCAGGTTGACACCCTGAATATTCTGTCCATAGCTGCCCAGGGTTTGCCAAGCGGAGTAGTTGCTGGCTGAGGCTCCTGAATCGAGGTAGAGAGTGCCTCCGGCTGCAGAACTGCCGTAAGCCGTGCTGCTGTTACCGGCACTCAGCTCCATCGAGCGAATAAAATTGGACGGCATCAGGGTCAGATCAAACACCCCGTTTACCGGATCGTTCAGATTGAAGTTGTTCCAGACAACCTGAGTACGGCCGGGGCTGTAGCCTCTCATCGACAGATTGGATAGGCCTCCGGGTCCATATTCGCGGATCATTGCGGAGCTTCGTTTACCGATCAGTTCGGCGATGTTTCCGGTGCCGTAGAGTTTCAGCTCCTCGGCAGAGAACCGGGTTACGGAAATAGGCTGATGTTTTTGTTCCACATCAAAACGGGTGGACTGTACCGTGATCTCTTCGAAAGTTAACGTATCGGCAACAGCCTGAGCCTGAGTAAATTGAGGGAATATTAGATATAGGTATAGGAATAGAGCTGCAAACAGTGTTTGCACAGATAGAATTTTCATGGAAATAGGATTTTGTATTCGATTACGGTGAATCGTTCCGAAAACTTTAACTCCCGAAAGTTTTCTGGGAAATAGAAACGGTGGCAGGTCTCCTGACTTGTTCAGCTGATGATTCAACCTTCCCGTCTGATCTGTACAGACAGTGGCAAGATGAGGATCAGCAGATACCAAATGAAATGATTGGCTCTGAACTCACAGTTGCGGGTACAGTTTCCGATTTGAACGGAATTCCCTTTTCATCCCGGCGGCTATTGCATCAACCGGGACACCACGCTTTTACTATTCCAAAGAACTGTTTTAAAGCTACGGGCATCCGGTCAACAATCAAAAATTTCTTTTCCACAACGTGTTGATAACACCCTGAATCGGTGTTTTATGAACCATGGATTCACCTTTAGTCTCAAAATTCAATCACATATAAATTCAAAGTTAGTGTATTCGACTCCTGCGGAGTCGTTTGATTTTTCCTGCTTCTGCAAAACCCGAATTGTGATTTGGGTCTAATTATATTGATACACTATTCGCGGATCTAAATGGTTACAGGATGATCACTCTGTTCAAACAACTAATACGCCTGAGACGGATGAACGTAATTAGTCCTGCATGAAATGCAGCTTAAGGAGTGCGTGTCTTGGAAAAACCCCGAACGAGGTTAAATCCAATTTCAACTGATACGTTATATGAGAAAGAGCGAAAGAACCCTCCGGTCTTGATTGGTGGAGGGTAAGCATGGTTTTCATCATAGCGCGGGAGACATCACAATATCGGCTCTCTTGATAGCCTTGGATGTTGTGTAACCACGCGGGCAAACCAGGCCCGTATGCAAACACCGACCGGGTCACGAGACCTCGGTATGATTACTTTTGGCGGTCCAAAAGTAATAAGGAAAACATGTGCAGGTAATCATTGAACTTCAACAGATGACAAGCAATCAACTCTGACTAAAATTGAATCTAATTGGCACTTCATGAAATCCAGGATAATGCACAAATTCAAAGCTAGGGGATTCGACTCCTTCGGAGTCGTTTGATTCTTCCTACTCCTGCAAACCCCGAATTGCAATTCGGGTCTAATCACATTGATCCGCTATTCGCGGATCTTCACTGAACAATCATCAGTTTCAGTGTGCTATAATGTATTCCGGTCTGCCAGTATACCTGCAACGGGTTTTTATTGAGGTCAGATCTTCACAAATTATTCTTTTGTATTCTATTCAATTCAACAAGTCTTTTTCTCAGACAGAAATTCTAAAGCAGATAGTTCATTTTCCCAAGACCACAAGTAGGTAGGTATTAACACAATACCCATCCGCGATCACCGGATCAATGTAATTAACCCTGCATGAAATGCAGGGCTAAGAGGTACGTGTTATGGAGAAACCCCGAAACGGGGTTTAATCTCTTTTGGATTCTGTATACCAATTCCATCAACTTTCAAAATACCAACGTCTAAATTCTTATGTTACCAATCCGACAGCTTAACCTGTTACATAAACATTCATCATGGATAAAATTTACACCGTCCCCTTCAAAGTCCGCTCGTACGAAGTAGACCTAAATGAAAAAGCCACCTTCTCCTCCATCTGCAACTATTTCCAGGAGGCTGCAGGTATTCATGCAAATCATCTGAATTTTGATATATCCCAGCTTCATGAAAAAGGTCTGACATGGGTTCTTTACAAAATGCATGTGAAGGTTTTGAATCTCCCAAAAAGATGGGAGGATGTTGAGGTAACCACCTGGCCATCCGCCGGCGACGGACTCCGTGCATTTCGTGATTATGAGATGAGGTCAGAATCGGGAGATCTTTTAGCTCACGCAATCAGCCAATGGATGGTTTTGGATATGAAATCGAAGAGGCCGGTCCGCACGCCACCGGAAATATCTGAATTGGGTGTGAAAGATAAAGAGCACACGGTTGAACCAAAGAAGGATCCGATCAAACCGTTAGCACCTGATGAATCAAAATTTATTACCGTCGTGGGGTTGAACGATCTGGATATGAATTTCCACGTCAATAATGTTCGCTACATCGATTGGATGACGGGATATTTGCTGGAGGAGAATAAGTCGTGCCGGGAAATGGAAATTCAATATCTGTCAGAGAGTGTTCAGGGGGATCGCATCTATCTGGAAACGAAGCAGAAAGATGAGCAACTCATTCAAACGTTGTTCAAAAATGATGAGATGATACCGATAGCCTCATCTGTCTCGTACTGGGAATAAATATCTGTTAATCCCTACACGATTTAGCTGTTTAGATCAGAAGTCGGGTAGCAGATCCGAATAGGACTGAATCAATATCCGGATCATTATGATAGATATAGAACCCATGTTTTCTGTGAATTTTATTCAGGTGAGGTACCGCCTCAAATATATCTGTTTAACCTAACTAAGCTCTCTGTTCGGCGGTTTCTATTTTGTGTCTATGTATTCCCCAGGTTACGCGTTGCTAAACCTGG
>NZ_JAWLDW010000014.1:22861-34722 GCF_041686455.1 Rhodohalobacter sp. | reverse complement strand
GCTATATTCTTGTCGCTCTTTCAGAGCTGTGAATCACTCACTTTGATATAGTTGATTGTATTACATTGATTCTCCCTGATGATAAATCCCGTGCAACGGGTCGCCTGACTCGTTGTTAAAGAATCTGAAAATCAAATATGGTATTTCTGCTCAGGTGAGGTACCGCCTAATCTCAGCTTAGCCAACGTGAGTTCGATATAAAAGAAATGAAAAGGCGTTGAAAAAATCCCATCCTTTTTCAAGGAGGGGATTAATGGTGGTTGAAACAAAATCGGTTCAGCTTTGAAGTATGAAATCTTCAAAGCTACCTCCCCCAAATCCTTTATATACCCCGATGTTTCGCGGTCAGGCACCAGGGGAGAATTATGTTCAAGGTTCTTATACCGGACTTAGGTTACTTATCAACAATTTTTGGCTCATCTGATCGGTCTCGCCGGTAATCACCGGGATGATCTTCCATCTCTTTAAACTCTTTAAATGTATAGATCAGACCGATCACAAAAAGTATAACCACGATAATTCCTGAAGAAAAAATAAACGGAATATTCATGATCGGCCTCTATATTTTAGGATTTTAAAATAGGCACCAAAACCAAGAATGGATGGCACCCAAATACCTACAAACAGGCCGGCGTCCTGATTTCCCCAGAACCATAAAAATATGGAGAGAATCATAGACACCAGGGCAGCTGCCAATATGAAATAGTCGGATCGTTTAAGCATGTAAAATCTTATTTATTTGTTGATAAATCTCAACTTTAGAAAAGATTTTATCCCTGCTATCGTTCCCTGAACCTGATAAGCTATTTGTTCCAGTCCGGTGCGAATGAAGGATTCACTAACCGGTGATTTTTTTCAAGATCATCGATGGCCTGAAAGTGCTCATCTTCCAATTCGAAGTCGAAGATGTCAATATTATTTTCCAGATGTTCCCTGGACGACGCTTTTGGAATGGCAATAACATTCTCTTGCTCAATAAGCCATCTCAGGGCCACTTGAGCAGGAGATTTGCCGTATTCATCCCCTATTTCCCGAAGCGTTTCATTTTCCATTACTTTGCCTTGCGCAAGCGGACTGTAGGCCGTAATAAGAAAATCATTATCATAAGAGTAATCCAATAGATCAAACTGCTCTAAAAACGGGTGAAACTCTACCTGATTGGTAAAGATTGGGATCCTGAGATCTTCAAGTACTTCCTTTGTCATTCCCAATGGAAAATTACAGACGCCTATATTCATTGCTTTTCCCTGATCGCGAAGCACGAGCATCGCTTCCAGTGTTTTTTCCAATGAATACTGTTCATTAGGCCAGTGAATAAGAAGGAGATCTACATAGTGAGAATCCAAATTTGTCAGACTCTCTTCTACGGTTTGAAGGACATCATCGTGGGCGAGATTTGTGTGCCAAATCTTGGTCGTAAGAAAAATGTCTTCTCTCGGCACATTGGAGTATTGAATTGCATCACCGATCTCTTTTTCATTTTTATACATCTGAGCAGTATCGATATGACGATATCCAATACTTAAAGCATCGGTCACAACCTTTTTACACTCTTTACCAAATAGTTTGTAAGTACCCAAGCCAATTTCAGGCACTTCAACGCCCTGAGCTGTTTTAAACTGCATGAATAGTTTTGCTGTTATTTATTTTATTGTAATTAATGTATTAAGTATTAGTAAGATATTCTTGTTGGTACGGAAATGCCAATGTAGAGTTGCTATAGGTTGCAAAGGAAAAATGTAAAGGAAATTGAACTGTCGTTTTCAAAAGACCTCTACTTAATCAATGTAATTTTTCTTGTAAAAATTCGACTCCCCACCTCTAGCTGGACAATATAAACACCACTCGGCATTTCAGAAGCATTCCATGAGATGGCATGCTCTCCGGCTCCAAGGCTCTCATCTGAAAGCAAGGCCACTTGCTGCCCAACAATATTATATACCCCTATTCTCACAGGCTGCTGCTCAGGCAGATAAAAAACAATATTGGTGGATGGATTAAATGGATTTGGGTAGTTCTGACGCAATTCTACACTACCGGGCTTCTCTTCTTCTTCATTCATGCCAATAGCAGATTCAAACGGCTTCATCGTTACCGTAAATCGCTCTTCATCGGCCGGATCGAATGGCACAATAGTTCCGGGTTCAACCACTTTCTCTTTGAGCCCATTATCAGATACATTTAACCTGAATTCGTATTCGGTCTGCTCTTTCATGTCAATTTCTCGTCCGGTCTGATTATCCTTCAGTGTCAAAATCCACTCATCCGGGATATCATTAAGCTCCGACCAGTCCAGCACTGCCTGATATGTTCGGTCTGTTGATGTAACTCCTAAACCAAATTCATATTCCTGATCCAGTTCATACTGAAAATGTACAAAGCTATTTGCTCTGTTTGCACCCGCTACAGATGATAAATGAAGCATGTTAAGATCATCTCGAACACGCTCATCTGACGAAATCGGTAGAAGTTTAGGCAGGTCGTATCTCTTGTCAGACTGTCCGCGTTCCTCTCTTAAGAAGCCGACGATGCTTTGATCCAATTCCTGTTTAGATCCATCTCGAGTAATCTCAAATAATCTGAATGATATCATTCGATCCAAACGGGCACCTTGCTGAACAGTTCCGGTTTCTGGTGATCTTTCAGATGGCAGTTCAGCAGATTCATGGACAATCAACGGAGTCCATCTGCTCACCATATCTTCATCATTGTACAACAGCTGGAAACGCTGATTTGAACTGTTCCAATAAAGATAGGCCAGTGAAGTTTTATTACCCTTTTCATCGGTCAGATTGTTCATGGTAAACTGTTGATCTCCAGAGGCTGTAAATACTTTCGATGCACTGCCTGAAATTGGAAATCCTTCCTTTATACCGGTTTGAGCCGTCTGGTTTGAATAAATTTTTCTTTCACTTTCACTTTCAAAAAAGACAAATAATGGTTCATCAACTTCAAAATCAGTCGATAGATTTTCGTCTCTTTTAAGTGATTGAATTTTCTGTAGATTTAAACGACTCAGCCGCATATCCAGCAATCCGGGAGGTGCAATAAAATGCCAACCGGGTACTTTAATTTCTTTGGAATACAGTTTCAAGGTATTCCCATCCCTTCCGGGTGTAGCAGAAACAGACCCTGTAAACGAAGTATTGGAAGGGCTGAAATGCTGCAGACTGGAATATCCGTCAATGGCATTAGCTATTCGATCAAGTTCTAAAGAACGATCCTCATCCCCTCTTTCAAAGGTGGCTTTGGCTAACTCTTTTTCGCCAAGATGCAGTTCAATATATCCGGCATTGCCAGAGAGTAGTGATCTGCTATATCGATAGACTTGATTCGTGCTCCATTCCTGTGGTGATTCTCCGGATACCATCACGGCGAAACTGTGTGGTTCTACTTGAAACTCTGAACGAATCGTGTGTGATCCGGTCTGAGTATGAACCTCCAATCCTTTCAAACTTTTCGCCTTTTCAGTTGGATTATATATCTCGATAAACTCAAATGCTTCACCGCGAACTATTGTAGATGGCAAAATTTCAGAAACAATCAAATCTCCCCGATCGATGGAATCTGGTGTGAAAATATCCGGGAAAAATCCTATCTGCTGAAATGCTACAGGAATATCTTCAGCTTCTGCAGATGTTGATATCAATACCCATTCAAACTCAATATGATCTTCCCGATTCAGTAAGATTCCGTCTAATGAAGTCTGAATTGAAAAAGAACTCCACTCCTCTTCACCGCCGTCCCCGCGCAACATTGAACTATTTACTAAAGCTCCGGGAACATCCGCCCAGGATTTATTCTCGATTTTGTACCGAAGCTGTAGTGAGTAGTCTCGAATTTCTGTTGTTGACGGGAAGAGCATGTCAAATACGATCTGCATACCATCAAACTGAGACGAAGTTCTGTTTTCAAGATTTAGATGGAAGAGGCGATTTGAAGGTGAATTTTCCGGCTTTAAACCACCCATTGCAAAACCATCGTTTCCGCTTTGTAGATAGAAGAATCCGGATTGATCGGAACGATCGTCCCATTCTGTAATCGACACCGCTTCTTGATCAGTGTTGTAGAAGCCGGTTAGATCCTCCGGTGTAAGCTGTAAAAATTGGGTTTGGATAAGGGAACCCGTAGCGTTGAAAACAATCTCAAGCCCTTTATCATCCTCCATTACGACCTGTGCCTGAGAAGCCGGTACAAAGAGCATAAAAAAGACCAAAAATGAAAACAGAACTGTAAAAATTCCCTTCTGTAGCGGTTTTCCCATAGACGGTTCAGTGATTAACAATTTCTTTACTATACTATTTAACAAAAATAGGAATTAAAACAGAAAAATTTGCACCCTATTCTAATAATTTTGTGTTAAATCTGTGAGTTGCTCTGCTTTTTCTTTGCTTTTCTTAATTAAAGTGGACAATCGCTGGTGATTACTCTTGGCAATCTCTGCAAATAATTCTCTCGCTTGATCTTTATTGCCGATCTTTTCTAAAATTTCAGCCTTTTTAAATTTAAAAATTATGTTTTTAGGCAGACGCTCTGTCAGTTCTTCCGCATAACTCAGTGCTTCTTCATATCTCTCCTCTTTATTATACAGGTACATCAGGAGCATTATAGCATCATTGCTTACATAACTGTCACTTTCCGCAGCGATTTTAAGCTCTTCAAATCCCTGCTCTATATCTCCTTTCAGTCCGGCTATATTTGTAGCCCACTTCAATTCAGAAGGAACACTTCCCAGCATATAATAAAACATTCCTCTGCCAATCCTGGCATCAGGCCGGTCTGTATCCAGTGAAAGAAGCTTGCGGGTATAGCTGAATCCGGTCATCCCGCTTCGGATTGCAACCCGGTAATTACTCTCACCTGCAGCAACCAAACTTCTGTAGCCATGCAGACCACTCAAAAGAAGCACCATGGTTGTATCATCTGGCGAGCTGTCCAATTTTTGTTCACTGAGATTAACAGCTTTTTCTGATCGATTTAGAAATTCATCTGCCAGTTCTTCATTCTGTTCAATAAAGAAATATTCCCAAAATGGCATCATGGAAGAGAAGAAATGCGGCTGAGGATCTTTCTCGTCTTCTTCCATCAACTCCTGAAACAGATTTTCTGCTACTTCCCACTCCGTATTATAAAAAGCCTCGATACCCTCCTGCAGCTTCTCATCGTAAGTCGCAGACGTGTCTGGCTGTGAAGTAATCAAAGAAAGCGATGCAAAAATTGTTACAAATAGTACCATGGGAATCATTCAGTTAATAACCACATATGTTGATTTCAATTCTTAACATATTGTTCCCAGTTACATGCAATTTATTGTTAGTTTTTTCTGTATAACACAATTTTATGCAATCCTGGAGCAATACATAATCAGACCCTAAAATGCTTTGTAACGATTGATTATTGTCTGTCAATTGTAAAAACTTCCAGATGACATAGCTTATAATTTATCAGGGTTTAATCTCTTCCTCATCAAAGTGAAGTGAACCCAGTTTACCTTCCGTGTGTGCTACCGCTACCGAAACAGCTGCATCACCCGTCACATTAACAGCCGTTCGAACCATATCCAGAATACGGTCAACCCCCAGAATCAGTGCAATTCCCTCTATCGGTACCTGTATGGTTTGAAGGACAATCACCAGCATAATAATTCCGGCACCCGGAACTCCTGCAGCACCGATCGATGCAAGCGTTGCAGTAAGTACAATGGTAAGCTGCTGTGCAATTGATAAATCCATCCCCAAAGCCTGGGCGATAAATACAGCCGCAACTGCCTGGTAGAGACTGGTTCCGTCCATGTTGATTGTTGCGCCTACCGGCAGCACAAAACTGGAAACCTCCTCATCAACTCCAAGATTCTTCTCAACACGCTCCATAGTAACCGGAAGCGTTGCTGCACTCGAACTGGTACTGAAACCCAGAAGCACTGCAGGCTGTATTGCCTTGAAGAAGTCTCTTAACTTCATCTTGCTGAATATTTTAAACAAACTCGAATAAACAATCATTACATGTAGGAACAAACCGATTACCACTGCCAATGTATACCAGCCAAGTGCACTCAGCAGAGTAAGAGCCTGGCTTAAATCGTCTCCTGCCAGATCTACAATCACAACTGCCATGAGTGCAAATACACCGTATGGGGCTGTCTTCATTATCAGATCCACGATCTTGATGATCACGTCATTCAGAGACTCGAAGACGTTAATCAACACCTGTCCTTTTTGGACTGGAATATTCACAATCCCGATTCCTATCAATATTGCAATAAAAACAACCTGCAGCATGTTTGAGTTATCGGAAGCAGCCTCGAAAAAGTTTTCCGGAACAATATCAACAAAGAAATCTAACGGGCTGCGGTCCAGAAGCTCCTGTGCGGCTTCATCACGCCCCTCCACTGATCCCCCATAACTTTCCATTAAGCTTGTCCTGGTTTCTTCAGGGAGCGCTTTTCCGGGCTGCATAACATTTACAATGCCCAGGCCGATTGTAATGGCAAGCGTAGTAGTTACCAAATAAATGCCAATCGTCTTTCCTCCCATTCTGGAAAGCTGCGACATATCGTTGAGATTGGATACACCAACCACAAGTGAAGCAAGTACAAGCGGTACTGCAATCAATTTCAGAAGAGTAATAAAAATATCACCGAAAGGCCGGATGTAGTCACTGGTGAACTCGTTTAACCCGACCAAGCTCGAGAACAGTCCCCAGATAAGTCCTAGAACCATACCGATGATAATTTGCCAGTGCAGTTTTTTGTACCACTTCATAGAGTCACTATTTTAATCGTTATTATTGTAATTAAACCACCAATCCCAGTGGCCGTCCAATTTACTAAACAGTTTTTTAACATGGCATCCCGTCCAACTATTCTATCCGATTTGAAGAGTTGAATATTTTGAGTTTGAAATATTGCGCCCATATACGAATCAGCAACAGATCCCAAAAAACCGGCAATTGCTACAACAACGGCCTCATTAAAATCGTAGGGTTCGGGCATAATCAGCAGCAGGGATGCGACCGCAATACTTCCCGCAGCTGAAGCCAATGTTCCTGTGATGCTGATACCCCCATCTGTTCCCGGTTCAACTTTTTTGAATGTCGTTATGAGCCGTGTTCTCCCTTTTTTTCTGGATCCCAACTCTGTTGCCCAAGTATCTGCAGTAGCGGTCGCAATAGCTCCATAAACGGCAATCAAAAAGAAATCCATATCAAATTGAAACCAGGCCAGGCAAAATACAGCAACCCAAAATCCGTTGCCCCATACCTGGTAACCGTTTCTTCTGCTATTGTGATACGGGTCGTCTGATCTGAGAGGAACAGATCCATTAACAATTCCATCCAATCGCTTATTCCGGGTAATCAGACTGCTGCTTAAAAAAAAGAAAATTAAAGCTATTGCGGGCCAAATTCCGCCAAAACCGAATGTTATGGTTCCCAAAATAATGGCTGCTTTTGTGGCGTCGAGGGTGATCCAGTTAAAGAAAAAAGCCAGATAAGCAGTCATTAACGACAGGCCCAAACCGGTGAGAATCAGCAAATGATCATTCAGTTTTCCCTCTAATACAAAAAGGAAAATGGCGATGATCCAGAATAGATAGTTTATGAGCCTGTCCAAAATGGTTACGAAGTTGATTTAGTTGATGACTCATCGAGCTTGTGGTCGCGCTTGAGAATCGCATAAATCACTACAATGTAACCGGACAATATTACAAGGGGGGAAATATAAAGGGAAATAATACCATCCACCTCGTTTTCCAGCCTCATTGCAGTAAAACCAACTACAATCAACAGTACTCCCAACCCGAGCAACTTATAGTTTAAGGGTGTGAAAAGCATCGGTTTGGTATCTTTTTTATTTCGCCGTCTTCCAGACATACTGACAATTTGTTTAGTGATCGTTTTTTCGAATACTCCGGAACTTAATGTAAGTAAACACTTATTCTATATTTTATATGATTCCGAAAATATCAGAAATCTAAAAGGAATACTTTCAATAAGCTCAATCGATGTTTAAGTTATTCAAATATCGGAAACCTGAAAAATGTTCTTTCACAGAGATTTATAAAACATGAAAATCGTATTGGCATCCGCCAGTCCCAGACGTGCTCAGTTATTAAAACAGATCAATTTAGAATTTACGGTATCCCCTTCCGACATTGAAGAGGTTATGGACGAAAATTTATCTCCCGAACGGCTGGTTGAGTCCCTGGCTCAGCAAAAAGGAGAATCCGTACTTTCTATGCATCCCGACTCTTTTATTATTGCGGCTGATACCATTGTTACCATCAAGGGTAGGTATTTAGGCAAACCAATAGACGAAAATGATGCCGAAGCGATGCTTCAAAATCTCAGTACCCAAACCCATGAAGTATACAGCGGTGTGTATCTTGCATTGACAAACGAAAAGGGAATAAAGGTAAGCAGCTATACTTTCTCAGAAGAGACGAAAGTAACCTTTGGAGCGTTAGAGAGATCAGAAATCCGGAAATATGTAGAAACGGGGAGTCCGATGGATAAAGCCGGCTCCTATGGAATACAAGATGATTTTGGCGCCGTGTTTGTCAAAAAAATTGAAGGTGACTATAATAATGTTGTCGGATTTCCCCTGTACGCTTTCTATCAACAGATTAAACTTCATTTTCCAAAAATTTTCAGTCAACTGTTTAATCACTCCTGATGTTTAAAAAAGGAATCCCTCTCTTACTGTTCATCTCATTTATACTGGCTGATCTGTCCTTTTCTCAAAGCAGGGATTTTCAAACTGCAAACCGGCTGATGCAGCAACAGAACTATGAACAGGCCATTCCGATATTGAGTGATCTTCACGATCAAAATCCATCTTCATTCGTCTTTTTTGACCGGTTAATTGATGCATTGATCCAAACCAGTGAGCTGGATCGGGCCGAAGATATTGTCCGAAAGCAAATTGATCGCGGATATGTACCCCTTCAGGCCAAAGGAATACTTGGAGAGATACTGCATTTAAAAAGCCATCAGGATGAAGCACTGGAAGTTTGGCAAAATGCACTCGATAGCTCTAACGGTAACATACAGGCCCATTACATCATCGCGTCATCCATGAACAACCGGCGGGAATATGATGAGGCGATTCGTACTTACAGGGAAGCGCGTGATCTGCATAACAATCAAAATCTATTTCTGAATGAGCTGGCCAACACATACATGCAGGCCGGAAGGTTTGATGAATCTGTAAATGAATACTTTCAGTTAATTCTGGAATCTCCTCGACAAATGGCCATTGTTCAACAACGTTTTTTTCAGATGAGAGATCAGCAGCTCTACGACATCGCTTCGTTTGAACTTGAAGATTTAATGCTCGATCTGTCAACATCACACGAAGCCTACTCTTCACTCTACCAGCTTCTCTCCTGGCTGCTGCTGGAAACGGAACAATATGAACGAGCCTACAATTTTGCCCGCTATTATGAAGAGGAGACATCTCATACGGTCTACTCTCTCTTTTCTATGGGTAACCGTTTTCTTTCAGCAAAACAATTTCAGTACGCTGAAAATGCATATGAATTCTACAAAGAGAGCACGAATTTAAGTACCCGATATCGCTCATATGATGAGCTTAGCAATACCTATTTGCAGTGGGCCAATTATGCCGAGCAGAATAATTTAACTCCGGCCGATTCTGTCCGTACGCTTTATCAGAAGTCATATAACAACGCTGAAGAACTGATTGAACAGAACGCCGAATATGAACAGGCCGACAGAGTAATCTCCAGACTGGTTGAACTCTCTTTAGATGTTTTTAAAAGCCGCGACAATGCAGGCCGTTGGTTTCAAAAATTGCAGGAGAATTCCGGCTCCGATGATCCATATACTTTATACACCGAAGGCCGGATTGCAATTTTTGATCAAAACTTTAGCCGGGCGCGGCAGCATTTAGCAAGAGCGGATCGTGCAACCGACCAATCCAACCTTTCCGAAAAAGTACGCTACTTCTCCGCGCTGTCCGACTTTTTTGCCGGTGACTCCGATTTTGCTGAAATCCAGCTTCAATCTCTTGAAAGGCGTAAAGACTCTTACTACGCCAATGATGCCGTACAACTTCGCATGTGGATTCAAAACGGTATGAGAGCCGACACCACCGGTTCTTTTCTAAATACTCTTGGCGATGGTATATATGAGTTACATACAGGTAATTATGAAAATGCTTTGGAGCAAATTTCGCCACTACTCATGAATCCACAGTCTGTACTTACTGATGATTTAACGGTTGAACTATCTTCCGCGTTACCTGAAAATTTCAGCGCTCTCAAGCTTCATTTAATAAATGAACAGATTGATTCTAATTCCGGATCTCCACTACTTGAACGACTGATGTGGGACCGTGCACTTCTTGTTGAACAAATTTTAAAAGGTAGAATTACGGTAAACCAAGATCGCACACCGGAACAGGAGTTTTTCGATTTTGATGTTCAGATGGAATTCACCCGGGCGGATGCAGAAGAGTTTTTTGAAGAGTTAATTCTATCATTCCCCGACGGATTTTACGCATCATTTGCACGTGAAAAATTGCAACAATTTCAAACCGAGTATTTGTAATGAAGTATTTATGTATCCCACTTATCATATCAATGTTTATCGGACTCAGTTCCGTGGAATCTACGGCTCAGAACCGTGTACTGATTCCAATGGATGGATCACAAACCAACCATCTGAAGGCCTATGGAATTATTTTTAATCATCTGAATGAGGGGGAAACCGGTCAGTGGCTGCTCAACTACAGGGGTGGAAGTTTCCTTACAACAGAAAGTCATGATATTGTAAGAAAGAGCCGGATCAGAAACGTAAATATTGAAATTATACCGGAGTCTCAGGCATCACAAATCATCGGCGAAGTGGAAAATCCGGGTGTAAATATGGCAGCTATAAATCTTGAGGCTGCTCCAAATATTGCTGTCTACACCCCGCCAGGTTCTCTTCCATGGGATGACGCCGTAACACTGGTCCTCGACTATGCTGAAATTCCATATGACACAGTCTATGACCGGGAAGTACTCTCCGGTGAATTAAGTGAATACGATTGGCTACACCTTCATCACGAAGATTTCACAGGCCAGTTTGGAAAATTCTGGAGCATGTATCGAAATGCGCCGTGGTACATCAATCAGGTGCAGGAAAAACAGACCCTGGCTGAGGAGCTGGGCTATGAAAAAGTGAGTCAACTTAAACTCGACATTGTTCATAACATACGTGAATTTGTAGGTAATGGCGGGTTTATGTTTGCCATGTGTTCGGCCACCGATACGTTTGATATCGCACTGGCTGCAGAAGGGCTGGATATTATCCCGACAGAAATAGATGGAGATCCCACTACGCCGGATGTAAACAACCGGCTCAATTTCGATCAAACATTCACTTTCGAAAATTTCAGTGCCATTACGGATCCTAACGAATATGAGCACTCCACGATAGATATTGAGGTAGATTTGAACAGAATCAGCGAAAGCCTCGACTACTTTACACTGTTTGATTTCTCAGCAAAATGGGACCCGGTACCCACAATGCTAACTCAAAATCATGTAAACAGTATCCGCGGATTTTACGGACAGGCAACCGCGTTTCAAAGGGATAAGATTAAAAGCAGTTCCGTGATACTTGCTGAGTCGCCCGGACGCGATCAAGTGAAGTACGTTCATGGAAATTATGGTACCGGAACATTTACGTTTTATGGCGGTCACGATCCGGAAGACTACACACATCGCGTTGGCGATCCACCCACAGATCTGAATTTGCATACAAACAGTCCCGGATACCGGCTGATCCTGAATAACATCCTCTTCCCCGCTGCTGAGAAGAAAAAGAAGCAGACGTGATGCAGGCCGCAGGTTTCA
>NZ_JAWLDW010000014.1:0-22761 GCF_041686455.1 Rhodohalobacter sp. | reverse complement strand
CATACAAACAGTCCCGGATACCGGCTGATCCTGAATAACATCCTCTTCCCCGCTGCTGAGAAGAAAAAGAAGCAGACGTGATGCAGGCCGCAGGTTTCAAGCTAAATCAGGGATTGACACTTAGAGGATGCAGGTCTCAAGCTTCAAGTTAATTCAAAAATCACAACAATAATATATTGAAGCAATGACACCCACCGTCCGTTCGAGCCTGTCGAGAAAATAGGAATTCTCATTTCGGTGAACTGATTAGAAAACAATTTCTGATACTCCGCTATGAAAATCATCATCACCCGATTTCCGATATGTATTTCCTTGAGATTTCTTAGTGCTCATTGTGATTACCTTCGTGTTCGTAGTGGTTCAGAACTCTATCACTCCTAGGCCAAATTCCGGCGTGTTTTTCGCCGGTTCTCCTGACGAGTTAACAAGTTTTTGGCTTCAGGTACAATCGGCCTTTTTCACTTTTCACTTTTGCCCTTTCACTTCTCATGAATTACCTAAACCGCATTACATATATCCGGACTATCTTTCTATCTTCACTCACACATAGAATCTGCTCAACCTACAGACCGTAATTAGCCACATGAAGCCATCCCGTAAATTTGAAGATCTGGTCGAACTAATTTCCATACTCCGTGTAGAGTGTCCCTGGGACCGAAAACAGACTCACCACTCCATCAAAGACAATTTGATTGAAGAAGCTTATGAAGCCGTTGAGGCAATCGACAACGAGGATATGGAAGAGCTTCAAAAAGAGTTGGGAGACCTGCTTCTTCATGTTGTTTTTCAAACTAAAATGGCGTCAGAAACTGATCATTTTGAGATCGGAGATGTGATCTACAGCATTTCTGAAAAACTGATTCGCCGGCATCCGCATGTGTTCGGAAACACAGTAGCAGACGAGGAAAATCAGGTCGCGGCAAATTGGGAAGCCATCAAACTTGACGAGGGACGTGAATCTATTCTGGACGGTGTGCCAAAGCATCTGCCCGGTTTGATTCGTGCTCAGCGTATGCAGGAAAAAGCAGCGAATGTTGGTTTCGACTGGACAGAATGGAAACTCGCCTGGCATAAATTGAATGAGGAGATTGATGAATGGCGCGAGGCCGTAGAAAATCAAACTGCGAAAGAACAACAAGAAGAGTTTGGCGACCTGCTGTTTAGTTTGGTAAATGTAGGCCGTTTGATTGGACTAAATGCTGAAGATGCCATTCGCGGGGCTAACAAAAAGTTTACCCATAGATTTCAGCACATCGAAAAAAGCTTGAAAAACAAAAACCGCTCAATTGTTGATGCTTCATTGGAAGAGATGGATCAGCTTTGGGATGAAGCAAAGAGTAAATCAAGAAATGAGAGTGACTCTTAACAGACTTTTACCTCTTAAGTCACTTCTAAAAGCGCTTCTTTTTTTGTACTTTATCAGCACAAAAAAAAGAAAATTTCTGCGTGCCAGAGAAGATGACGCTCGCTGAACGATTTAATTTCATTAAGGTTATCCAATCTAGGAAACACGTTCAGCTTTTCAAGATGTGACATTACGCGACCGCAGGGATAATAATGTTAATTAAAAAGGACTACATATAATGGCGCAACATAACTTGGATAATATTGATAAAAACGAATATCCGCACATTAACAGGGGTTTAGACGGTATTGTTGCTTTTTCTACCACCAAAAGTTTTATTGACGGACAAAAGGGTGAACTCATCTACTCAGGGTATAACATTGATGTGCTTGCGGACAAGGCAACGTTCGAAGAGGTCTGTTTTTTGCTTTGGAACGACAGACTGCCCAAGAAGACCGAACTGGAAGATCTTAAGAATAAATTGATTGCACAGCGTGAACTACCCAAGCCGGTTCTGAACTATATTACTTCGACCAACAAAGAAGCGGAACCCATGTCTGTTTTAAGAACAGCTGTTTCCATGCTGGCAGATTTCGAAACAGAAAAAACAGGCGATAAGTCTAAAGACGATCGGAATCATGCCATTGCCATGACTGCGCAAATCCCAACGATTATTGCAGCTTTCGACAGAGCCCGAAAAGGTAAAGAGATCGTTTCCCCACTTAAGGAAGGAAGTACAGCATTTAATTTTCTATACATGCTTAACGGCAAAGAACCGGGCGAGGCTGCTGAGCAGACCATGGATCTCTGCCTTATTCTACATGCAGAGCATGGAATGAACGCTTCAACATTCACGTCCAGAACCATTTGTGCTACCGAATCAGATATGTTCTCAGCTGTTACCGGAGCAATCGGTGCATTGAAAGGTCCACTTCACGGTGGTGCAAATACAGCCGTAATGAACACTCTCCTTGAACTTGAAAAAGATGGCGAAAAAGCTGATGCCGTTGCTTTCACCAAGAAGAAACTTGAGAACAAGGAGAAGATGATGGGCTTTGGTCACAGAGTCTACAAAACATTTGATCCCCGCGCGGTTCACCTCAGAAAAATGTCGAAAAAACTTTCTGAAGAGACCGGACACGTAAAACTGTATGAATGGTCTGAAGACATGCTGAAAACCATGAAGGAAGAGAAAGACATTGATCCAAATGTGGATTTCTTCTCAGCTACGGTTTACTACTCTATCGGTATTCAGCCCGATCTTTTTACATGCATTTTCACGATGAGTCGAGTTAGCGGATGGTCTGCTCACTATATCGAACAGTCAGAAAATAACCGACTGGTTCGCCCAAGAGCACTCTATATCGGTGAAAAGAATCTTGAATGGACTCCTGTTGAAGAAAGATAGGCTAACGTTCATTTATTAATCTATTCAAGCCCTGTTGGAAATATTCTTACAGGGCTTTTTAATTTGAGGCAAACAAAAAAAACCCGGACCAAATAATTTGAACCGGGTTTTTTATGCAAGTTTTTTGAATGTGCAGTTTATTACATCACTTCTTCAACCGGAGTATATTCCATATCAAAAGCGTCTGCAACATATTTATAGACAATTTTACCGTCTGCGATATTGAGTCCCATCTTCAGTTCCGGATCATCATCCAGGGCTTTCTTCCACCCCTTTGTGGCAATCTGAGCAGCATATGGAAGTGTAACATTGGTAAGCCCCATCGTGGATGTATAGGGAACTGCTCCGGGCATGTTGGCTACACAGTAATGAACCACGTCATCAACTTCATAGATCGGATCATCATGAGTCGTTGCCTTCGACGTTTCGAAGCATCCGCCCTGATCGATGGCAACATCTACCATCACGGTTCCCGGCCTCATAAGTTTGAGCATATCCCTGCTAATCAGGTTTGGTGCTTTTGCTCCGGGTATGAGCACCGCGCCAATGATCAGATCGGTTGTTGGAAGCAGATTTCGAATAGCCCCTTCTGTTGAGAACTGAGTATCGATATTTTTTGGAAGTATTTCATCCAGGTATCGCAATCTGTTAGTATTAATATCCAGAATTGTTGTATTGGCTCCCATTCCTGCAGCTATTCTCGCGGCATTTACTCCTACAATGCCGCCACCGAGTACAATAACGTTGGCTGGTCTTACACCGGGAATTCCACCCATTAACACACCGCGTCCGCCAAATGTTTTCTCCAGGTACTTGGCTCCCTCCTGAGCCGCCATACGTCCTGCAACTTCACTCATAGGAACCAGCAGCGGGAGTGAACCGTCAGATTTTTCAACAGTTTCATAAGCAATAGCAATGCATTTTGATTCCTGAACTGCTTCGGTCAGCTCACGGCTGGCCGCAAAATGAAAATAGGTGAAGATGATCTGTCCTTCGCGCATGCGGGGATACTCTTCTTTGATCGGTTCTTTCACCTTCATGATCATTTCGGCTCTTTTCCAAACCTCTTCAACATCATCGACGATGGTAGCGCCGCTTTTCTTATACATTTCATCGGTAAAACCACTTCCCAGTCCTGCTCCTTTTTCAATAAGGACTTCGTGCCCTTTTTTTTTCAATTGAAGAACGCCCCCAGGTTGCAGAGAAACACGATTTTCAAGAGTTTTTATCTCTTTAGGTACTCCAATAATCATTTTATCACTTTTTTTTATTTAGTCTTTAAAATAGTCGCTTCAAAGGTAGGAAACTTTCTGCAAAAGACGAGGGAAAATCGTGTAAAAGCAAGCAAAAGAAAACGGCTAAGGAAGAAAATCGAAACGTATTGGCCGGCAATAAAATATTCAAAGAATGATGAGCAAAATAAACAGTATCACACTGCTTAATTCCTCTTTTTTTGAATAAGTTTTGCCCTTTTTATTCCGTCTGAGGTTAATTCTACGTGACCGTATAAATAAGGTCCGCCAATTGTAGACAGAATGATAAGATTCTTATCGCTGAGGTACTCCAGATAGTTCTTGATCTCCCTGCGATCCAGCTGAAGTGATTTGTTGAGCTCTTCTACTTCAATTCGATCTTTATCCGTCTTATCTGAGATTTGAAATGCTGTTAACAAAATACTGTCCAAAGTAGAATTAAAGCTCGAGCCAATTAACATACACTGATTTTGGTTAAACGTAACGCTCCTAAAATGGACTTCTGATCTTATAGAATCGTTAAATCAATGTTATCAATTTGTTAACAAGATGGTTTCATCAATAATATACCCCTGTGAGAATAAGCCCGGTAGCGGGCGCTGAAAATGCTTTTTGTCGAACCTCCTCCCCGGTCAACAAGCGATCAAACTCTTTTAAACCGTATTTCCCTGCCGAAACCTGAATCATACTTCCAGCCAAACGCCGAACCATATGCCGTAAAAACCGATTGCCTTCAATTTCATAAATCAGTCGCCCGTTCTTTTTACTCCATTTGCTTTTTGTAATTGAGCAGATTGTGGTTCCAAACTCTTCATCATTAGGAATGCAGAAATTGATAAAATCATGTTCTCCTTGAACTTTATCTGCACACTCATGTAACAAATTGATATTCGGCTCAAAAAAGTAACTCCAGACAAAATTCCGGTGCAGTGCTGTTGGTTTTGTTGAAACCTGATACTGATAGGCTCTTTTAACGGCTTTAAATCGTGCATGAAAATCTTGATCCACTTCAACTATTCCCTTCAAAACAACATCTCTTGGTAACAAACCTCTCATGGCCTGTTCTACTTTACCAATCGAATAGCGTTGGGGCAAATCCACATGTGCAGTTTGTGCAAGAGCATGAACACCTGAATCAGTGCGACCCTGGCCAATAATATTGATTTCTTCTTGATAGAACTTACTAAAGGCCTCTTCAATTACACCCTCCACCGTTCGGACATCCGGCTGCCTTTGCCACCCTTTAAAGTCTGTGCCCTCGAACTCAAATGTGAGTTTGTATCGCTTCATATTGAGACGCCGGTTATTTAAAAACGTATTTTGATTCGTGCGGCTGCACCTGAAATTCCTGAAACAGATCGGTCACTACGGGCTTCATTCATGACCGGGACAATGGTCAATTCAGATCTGCTTTGAGGTGTTGATTCAATTTCATTTTGAACTCTGTTATAAGCACTTATCGCACTGATCACTCGATTGACCACCATAATTCCGGCTAAGGCAGGTATTTGACTTCGGATACGATCAGAATCAGACCGCATATCACTGTATCGGTTTCTGGCCTCAGAATCCGGCCAGTTCCACCTGTTGTTTGGAGTATCTTCAATTAAACGATTCCAGTTACGCGTTCGAAGCTGATAGTCGTTGTATTCATCAAGCGAGTTAAAATCGGCCACAGCCAATCGAAAAGAGCGATCCCTGGAAGACAGGTCAATTCCGGCGTTGAGGTTGGTAAACGTTATGAAATCATTTTCGATTCTTTTTGCACGGATGTTAAATCCAAATATCGATCCAATGAGTACCGCATCAGCCCCCGCATGCACAGCGCCCCGGGTATTGTGTTGTTTCCCGGCATAGAAATGTCCCCATCCGGGAAATACAATTGATCGTACAAATGCTGCCGTTGGTGATTTTTGATTTTCATTAACTGATGAGTCTTCCTGAATTTGAAAATCTGAACTCTGTGCCGAAACCGTAGCTATTCCTGATACTGAAAAAAACAGTATTAAAATTGATATAACAGATATCAGGCGAGGCAGATCAAACATAAAATCTTTAGGTGATCAATCCGGATAGATCGATTTTTTAGCAGCCAAAAGCGTGTTCTTCATCAGCATGGCGACGGTCATAGGTCCTACACCGCCGGGGACCGGCGTAATCCAGCTGGCTTTATCTTTCAAACTCTCAAAATCACAGTCACCCGTCAATTTATATCCTCTGTCATTGGTCTCATCGGCTACACGGTTTATTCCGACATCGATAACAACGGCTCCCTCTTTTACCATTTCTGCCTTTATCAGATTCGGCTGGCCTGCGGCTACGACCAAAATATCAGCTGAAATCGTATGCTGAGTAATATCTTTGGTAAACTTATGGCAGATTGTAGTCGTTGCTTTACCGGCTGAGTTTTCACGGGACAGCATGATAGACATCGGGGTACCCACAATATTGCTTGCTCCGATTACTACAGCGTGTTTTCCTTTTGTAGGTATGCTGTAGTACTTAAACAGTTCAAAAATTCCGGCGGGTGTGCAAGATTTGAATGTCGGCTGATCGAGAGTTAAACGTCCAACATTCATCGGATGAAACCCATCCACATCCTTCCTGTGATCTATACTTTCGATCACGGCGTGGGATGAAAGGTGCGAGGGCAAAGGAAGCTGAACCAAAATTCCGTCAATCGAATCGTCATCGTTAAAACCTTGAATCACAGACTTCAGCTCTTTTGCAGAAACGGTATCGGGTAAATGGGTGGTATCCGTTTCAATCCCCACTTCTTTGCATGAACGGGTTTTTGCACGTATATAGGTTGATGAAGCCGGATCATTTCCCACCTGAAGAACTTTCAAAAACGGCCGGCGGTTTCCTGCTTTCACCCAGTTATCAACATCTTCCCTGATCTGTTCTTTCAGTTCTGAAGCTACCTTTTTCCCGTCAATTAATTTTGCAGACATAATGTACTAATTCTTTTTTCTTATTAGGTGAACCGATTAGCGCTCAATATCGTACTTCTTCAGCTTGTTGTAGATATGGCTTCTGCGTATCTCAATAGCTTCTGCCGTTGCGGATATATTCCAGTTATACTTTTCAAGTTTTTTGACCAGAAACAACTTTTCTGCCTCTTCCTTAAACGCCTGAAAACTTTCGAGGTCGTTTATCAGCTCTGAAACTGCTTTTTTTGAACTTTGATTTCCAACCACTAATCTCCGAACGTCGTCGGCAGTAATTTCATCCTCATGTGAAAGAATTGCAAGACGTTCCACCACATTCTGAAGTTCTCTGATATTTCCGGACCAGGAATGCTCTTTTAATGCAGAAATCGCTTCATCTGAAAAAGATTTATTGGCAAATACGATGTCTTTCTCTCCCAGTTCAGACAAAAACTGCCGAGCCAGAAGCGAAATATCCTCCTTCCTTTCGCGCAGAGGTGGAATGTGGATAGGAATGACGCTTAAACGATGAAATAGGTCCTCCCTGAACTCACCATCACTGATCGCTTTTTGCAGGTCCTTGTTTGTAGCTGATATAACCCTCACATCCACTTCTATATTTTCTGAACCTCCAACCCGCGTGATTTTATTTTCCTGCAGGGCACGAAGGACTTTAGCCTGTGCATCCGGACTCATATCGCCAATCTCATCCAGAAATAATGTACCGCCGTCGGCTTGTTCAAATTTTCCGATTCTCTGCTTTACAGCTCCCGTAAATGCCCCTTTTTCATGGCCAAAAAGTTCGCTCTCCAGCAGTTCAGTAGGGATAGCAGCGCAGTTTACATCAACAAATGGCTTTGATGCTCTTCTGCTCTGGCTGTGGATCGATCGAGCCACCAGCTCTTTTCCGGTACCGTTCTCTCCGGTAATGAGAACCCGGCTGTTGGTTGCAGCAATCTTTGTAATGGTGTCTTTAATTTTTTGGATCGGTGCACTCTCACCAATGATCTCTGATGCACCATGCAGCTTAGATCGAATCTGCTTGTTTTCACGTTCCAGTTCGCTGCTCTTCAAAGCGTTACGAACCGTAACAAGAAGGCGGTTCAGGTCAGGTGGTTTTTCCAGAAAATCGAATGCTCCCTTTTTTGTGGCATCAACTGCTATCTTGATGGTTCCATGACCTGAGATCATGATAACAGGCAGATCGGGCTTCGACTCCTTTATTTTTTCCAGGGTTTCGATACCATCCATTCCCTTCATTTTAATATCGAGGATAACCAGATCAATCTCTTTATCTGAAATGATTTCTATCGCTTCTGCACCATTTTCTGCCTCTTCAACTTCGTAGGATTCATATTCAAGTATATCCCGCAGAATATTTCTGATGCTCTTTTCATCATCTGTAATTAAAATCTGCGGCTGTTTACTCATCACTTAGTAGTTGTTGTGTAGAAATTCTAAAATTCTTTCATGTACCCAATCTACATGGGCTGTGGATGTTGTGTAGTTATTGGTTGCTATCGTTACGGAAAGCTGCTGGTTTGAGCTAGTTGTTAAATAACCGCTCAGCGTACGAACACCCGACATAAACCCGGATTTTCCGTAAAATTTTTCACTTACGTTACCATTTCTAAAACGATGCCCCAGCGTACCGTTTAATCCGCCAACAGACAGCGATTCATACATCGTGTCGAACCACGGTTTATCCTTTATAAAATTAAGATACAGATTTAAATCGGAAGCCCGAATCAGATTAGCCGGAGCAATTCCGGACGCGTCCCTTAATCTCACAACAGATGTATCTATGCCGGCAGAGTGCATAAAATCTTTAACCACTTGAAGACCAATCTCCGTACTGCCTTGAGTATTGTAAACGTAGCTACCCACTTTTTTGGTTAGCATTTCCGAGAATAAGTTATCGCTTTCGCGGTTCATCCAGGTTATCATCTTGTAAAGCGGCTCAGAGGTATGTGATGCCAGTTTTTCCATTCCCACCGTGTTCCATGAATAGTAATCACTTTCAACAATTAGCTGGCCCCGAACCCGAATCCCGCTATCTTCCAAATAGCGAGAAAATGTATCAATAAAATAAGTTGATGGTGACAGTACAGACAGGGGTTCAGTTTCGTAATATCCCTGAGGCAACGTGCTTCGAAGTATGATTGTATTTGTACCCAGCACTCTGCGGTACGACTCATTATACTTGGTTCCTGGCGGTGTAATGGTCTGCTGATTCAAAAACTCTACATACGGAGTGTTGAAAGGAAACCAGCGAATAGTGGGCTGTGAACCTACTGAGCCATCCGCTACAACTTCCAGGTCTACCACGTTAAAATTAAAAGAGAGTGCACTGATTTCCGGAGCATAGTAATAAGAGAGATCGTCCCACTCCCAACCGCGCGGATAGGGAACATCATCAAAAAGTCCGTCGTAAGCGATAATGCTGCCGTCGATCTGCTCAATTCCCAGTGAGTCGAGCACTTGGTACCACTCTTCAAATAAAAAAAGTGGGTCTTCATAAAATTCACCGTTAATCGATGGATCTCCGCTCCCCTCAATGATCAGATCACCAACCCATCTATTTCCGACAATCTCTCCCCTTCCGTACAGTGTTGTGGTAAAGCGGTAATCCTTACCCAACTGATCCAGAATAGCACCTGATGTAATCAGTTTAAGATTGGATGCGGGTCTGATTAAGTTATTTCCATTCAACTCCTCAAGTACTTTTCCGGAACTATCAGATACCTGAATAGCCCAAAATGCATCGTTTGCACGACTGCGGTCAATCATAAAGTCGATCTCTGAAGCGATCTGGGCTACTACTGTTTCATGATTCTGAATAAAAAAGAAGCATAGAAAAAGAAGTAATAACTTTGATTTTTGTGACACTTTTGCGCTCATCATAGGCGTGAATATCAGGTAGCAAAATAGCGTTGCTCTTCTTGATGGAACGCATCATAAATTTCTTCAGGCGTATCGCAGTCACTTAAAAGCTCACGAAAAGAGACGCTGTTCATCAATCTGGAAATTCTGCTTAACAATTTAATATGAATGGTATGTTTTGATTCAGGCCCAACAAGTAAAAAAACCATTTGTACGGGTTCGCCATCAATAGAATCATAATCGATCGGATTTTTGAGCTTCGCAAAGCTGGCGTAGTTTTCATCAATCGATTTTACTTTACCGTGTGGTATTGCAAGGCTTTTACCCACGCCTGTCGACATTATTTCTTCCCGTTCAAAAACCGAATCACGGATCTCTTTAAGCTGATCCGGCTCAACCTGATCTGACAATGACTGAATCATTTTTTCGAGCAGTTCTTTTTTAGATTTCACATCAAGATTTGCGAGAATTGTCGATTTGTCGAGTAGTGAATGAATATTCATATAAATGATTCAAGATCCGTTTTTTTGTACATCTGAATATAGGAAGCCTACCGCATACTCTTCAATAATATTCCTGTAGTGTATAAGATTATTTCATAAGACAATTTATACTGTACTGCTGTCGGTTTGCAGCCGTAAATTACTCTCTACTCTCTGTTAAATTTTTGTACCTTTAATGGCACGCAACGTCCCCGGTATTTTATGCTTAAATCATCCATTACAATTCTTAAGAAAGAGATCACGCAGGAACTTCGCACAAAGTATGCGATTAATACTCTTCTTGCATTTACGGGAGCTGCCCTGCTTTTGATTCTTTTTACACTGAGTGCCCAGCAGCTTGATCCTACTCCAAAAAGCGGGTTGGTTTGGATCGTCATTCTTTTTGCAGCCATGACCGGTATGATGAGGTCATTTGTGCAAGAGACAGAAAAAAAGACCTGGGAACTACTGCGACTCAATTCGGGAGCAACAGAAGTATATACCGGAAAATTGATCTATAATTTCCTGTTTCTGCTGATTCTGCATGTTTTCACATTCTTCTTCTACATTGTAATGATGAACATGACAATTGTTCATCTCCCATATTTTCTGCTGTCCATCATATTCGGTGCAGCAGGGCTATCATCAGTCACCACACTCGTTTCTGCAATGATTTCAAAAGCAGACCGTAAAGGAGCCGTGTTTTCTGTTTTGTGTATTCCACTTTTGGTGCCGCTGCTGCTTATTTTAACTCGCACAACCACAATGGCCCTGGTCGACGGCCCTGACGGTTCAGAACTGAATGATTTAGCCGCACTGATTGGATATTGCGGAACAACCATCGCAGCCGGTGTACTTCTTTTTGATTATATCTGGGATGAATAGACTTTAAATAAATAAGCCTGATGAGTTTTTTAAATAACAACATTTCGTTTGGAGATCGAAGATTAGTGGGCCAGTATGATGCCCGCGAAAAGCTGGAAAAGATTCTGAAAAGCGACCGTTTGAGTCACTCCTATCTTCTCACAGGACCCTCAGGTGTTGGCAAAACCGCGTTTGCATTGACTATGGCCGAGGCCATAAACGGTATTGATAACCTCACCGATTTAAAAGGAACCGCAGAATCAAAAAAATCGAGCTGGTTTGCCCATCCCGATATTCATCTCTTTATCCCATTTCCTTCAAAAGGAGAAAATGAAATTCAGCCGAGAATAGAGATGGTGGCTCAGGATCCCTACGAAATTGTAGACTTTGCCATACGCCCGGCTTTAAACAGTGAAAAGCTCTCTAAAAACCGCCGTGCATTTTATCCCATCGACTACTACCGATCTGATATTCAGCCGTTAATGAAGTATAATCCCAATGAAGGGAACCGTACGGTTGTAGTCATTACAGAGATAGACACAATGCGAAAAGAGGCGGCCAACGCCTTTTTAAAGTTCCTGGAAGAACCCTCGTCAAAATTGATTTTTATACTTACAGCTACCAATACAGATCAGCTGCTTCCCACAATTATTTCCAGATGTCAGCAAATACGCCTGAATCCCTTGCGTGAAGAAGAAATTCGAAATGGCCTGGTTCAGTACGATAACAAATCGGAAGAGGACGCCTCCTTTTTGGCAAGAATGGCTGATGGAAATTATGCTCTTGCCCGATATTTCGATGTTAACACCCTGAAGCAGACAAGAACTGAGATTATCGAATTTTTAAGGTTCTCCTATACTCAGGATGTGCCGGCCCTGCTTCAAATTATCAACGACTGGAACAGTAAGCTCAATACTGAAAACCAAATTGCCGTTTGTAACTCAATAGAACAGTTTTTACGGGATATTCTGGTTTATCGAGAGCAGAAAGACAGCCGGCTGATCACCAATGTAGATCAACTTGAGGTGATCAAAAAGTTCACGGCATCGATGAAAGATGCAAGAATAGTTGAGATGATTGAACACCTGCAGGACCTGAAACAACTGCTCTATCAGAATGTACAGCTGAAATATATTTTCACTACACTGTCGATGCGCTTTAGCAGCCTGATGCGTGGATTAGATCCGTTGATTGATGAAAAAGACGCGTGGAAACATCTTCCTGCACTCACTGAAATGTAAATGACGCATGGATAACAATACTTTACCGTTTATAAAGATGCAGGGAGCAGGCAACGATTTTATACTATTCGATAATCGCACGCTAAAAATCGAAGATGATGAACTTTCCGAAATCGCTCCGGTTCTTTGTGATCGAAAATTTGGTGTGGGCGGCGACGGTCTTATTGCTCTCTGCTACGATACGTCCAAAAAAGCAGACCTGGTGATGGTTTATAAAAACCCGGACGGCAGTGATGCCGGTATGTGCGGTAATGGAGCACGCTGTTTTGCCGCCTATGCTGTTACGCTGGGTTCACCCAGGTCCTTCAGTTTCCGTGTTCACGATAGGATTTACAAAGCCGTTGTTGATGATCAAAATGTGACGGTCTCTTTTCCGCTCCAAACCGTCGTTGTAGAAGAAAAAGTGGGATCAGAAGCCGTTTTAAACGTCTATACCAATACCGAACATGTAGTCTGTCCGGTTCAGCAGGATCAGCTTGAGGATGAAAAGCAGTTAATTACCGATGGCCGCTATCTGAGATACCACAATCACTACCAACCAAAAGGAACCAACGTGAATTTTATAGCCGGAGTGAATTCTGATGAACTGTGCCTGCAAACCTATGAGCGAGGAGTAGAGAATCTAACCCTTGCCTGCGGTACCGGAGCCATTGCCTCTGCTCTGGCATGGCACTACCTGCAGCAAAGCGGAGAAGGATCATTCAGCTACAACGTAAAAGTGAGAGGCGGTACCTTAAATATCCATTTCGATTTTGATGAAACATCCGGAAACTATCACAACATTAAGCTTGAAGGACCGGCAACTTTTGTTTTTGAAGGAAACTACTATCTGTAATATTCATTCATACAATCAACAGCTCTTGTGGGTTTTTATCTTGCCTCTCATTTTTTTCGTATTTAGTGGGTGCATGGGTATCGAACGGACATCATCCGAACGAACGGATAATCGAACCGGCTCAATCGAACACGAATTTACGCTGCCTCAGACTGTTGCCCCCAAAGATCCGATCTATTCTGTAGAGCTATTTCCTGATGATCAACCCAATGCAGCGCCGTTTCTGGAGCTAAACAGCAGTGATCAGCTCACACTTCGATTTGAATCCCTGGGATTTGATTCTCACTCTTATGAAATCTCATTTACACACCACAATCCCGACTGGTCTGAATCTGGTCTTTCTCCAGACCAATATTTCACCGGTTTTGGTCGTCACGAAATTCCCGGGGGTATAGTTAGTCGTTCTGCACAACCTTACTACCGGTCATACCCCTACCACTTTCCAAATCAAAATGTGGGATTCAGAGTCAGCGGAAATTATATGCTGCATGTTCACAACAAAGACACCGGAGAACTTGAATTCTCTCTCCCCTTTTTCGTCTATGAGAATGAGGGAACCGTTGCTTCTTCTGTAGAAACATTACGCTCTGCCAGATATTCACTGAGAGTCATGCATAGGCCTGTTAGTCGATATTTATTGCCGGAGTGGCTGGATCAGCCTCAGTTTGATCTCTCCTTCTATTACACTCAAAATCAGTTTTGGGGAAAGGCAAAAGAAGCCCAGGAGCTTGATTTTTCCGATCCGAATGAAGTACTGTTTGAACTCTCCCATGACCGCCCATTTATTGGCGATTACGAGTTCCGCGTCTTAAACATGAAAAACGTAGATCAGCTGAGCCAAACGGTTCTGGATATTGATAAAAGCAATGAACCATGGAAAGTTGTTTTAAGAGATGATGCAGAAGGTTTTAACCGACCGGTTTCAGTTGGGGCGCCTCAACAATTTGGTCCGGACCACTCAATGAACAGTAACTATTTAGATGTTCATTTCAGCCTGGATAGCGGAGGAGAATTAAATAACGGACAGGAAATTTATTTGGTCGGGGATTTCAATTCATGGAAATTGAATCAAAAATATCGAATGACTTATGATGAGCAGCTGAGCAGATGGGTCCAATCAGTAATTATGAAAGAGGGCACGTACCGGTATAAATATGTGTTGGTCCACAACAACAGAGTCGATGATCTTACGTTCGATACTCTATTTCCAGATACACGACAGGAATATCATGCCTTCGTCTATTTTCGCGATATCAATCAATTTTATCACCGGCTGCTTCAGGTAAACACATTTTATAAAGAGAGCAGATAGTACCTGCTTCATATTTGAGTCACAAAACTTTCTTTTATTCACATAAATGAGACTTTTAAAATTTATATCCGCATTTTTAGCAACAGCAGTTGTGTTGCTCGTTTTTGTAGTTGGCTTAAACTGGGGCGCATTTCAGACCTTTCTGGATAACCGAGAGGCCTTTATGGAAGGCTCGGAATGGGTACCTAAAACACAATCACTTCGCGGGTTGACGGAATATATTGAAGAGAATCCACAACATGCTTCCATCGCAAGTATCGTACTGGAACACCCCGACTCCACCCTCTACTTTCAGGCTGATATACCCAGGCCAATGGGATCGCTGTCTGACCTATTTCTGATGACAGCTTATGCTATCGAAATGGATAGAGGCTCAGTTGACGGCAATCAGTCTATAGCTCTGGATGAAATCAATGCGTTTCTGCTTCCGGAAGTAAATAATTCCATCCACAATGACGCCATTACGTATGCAGATCAAAACGGCTGGATCGACAATGGCAAGATTTCTATAAGTGATGCTCTTACCCTGCTCTCCTATTTTAATGATCCCGCACTGGCTGACTATTTATGGTGGAATTTACAGCCCTACGATTGGGAATCATTCAAACAGAAATTTGACCTTGATGTGACAGAAATGCCGCTTCCATATTCCGGTCTCTATCTGTCCATATCAGAAACGATAACGGACGAAAGTATTGATTCTCTGATCGATCAATGGGGAAATCGACGTGGTGAGTATCGATCTCATGTAATTGAATTGTCAGATCAATTTGTAAATGATGAGAGCTTAAGTAGAGATTGGAGTGAAGAGCTCGAAAATAACAGGCTGGGACGTTCTTTTATGGAAGAGCGGGATGCGTTGGAACTTTTCCCTAAAACCACTGCTTCAGAGGCGGTTTCCTTTTTGCGAAATCTCCGTAACAGCGACATGATATCAGAAGACTCTGCTGAAATGGTTTTAAACTGGATGAGAGCTCCATATCAGGACCGCTCAGAAATTACACGTGATTTTACCGATTACGGTGCTCTTTTTGATAATCGAATGGGACTTTTGAATGGTTTTGATTTTGGCACGCTGGTCTACACCGGTGAGACGAAAGTTCAGGCAATCTTTTTTGATCGGCTGCCGATTGGATTCTGGTTCCACATGTCAGGAACTCATATGCACCAGGATTTTCAACAACGGTTGGTATACGATCCTGCCCTGATCGACTTGATGGAAAAGGTTTCACTGAGAACTTCCCAAGACGAGTTTAACAATGATGTACAACCCAATTAAAAGATGAACAAATACTATTTTATTTACCTCATTTGGCTTCTGCCAATCTATTTTATCTATCAGTTCGGATACCAGACAACAACCTATTTTGGCATTCAGGATACATACGAAAATGGTGAAAGCTACATCGCAACCGTAACAGATTTTGATGTTAAACAGATCGCAGCTCAAACAAATGGATATGTTGTAATCCGGTTCACGACTTCTGAAGATGAGGTCATTGAGCGGCAGCTTGGACTACCTGTTCAGATGGCCCAGGTTATTATGGAATCGGAACTGATACCCATTCGGTATAACACCGACTCATTCAAACCTATTGTACTTATGCCTACCTATGAACTTCAGCAGAGCGTTATTAAAGTAAATCTGGGCGTCACGGCCATTGGGTTGATCGCAACCATTATTGTTGCCCTGTTCGGTTCAAGATACGCCTACAGGAAGATTAAGCATGGTGAAGAGGAATTGAAAATCGAACGAGTAGACAGGGATCATGAATACGAACAAGCATAAACTTTATCTGATACCAACACCCATCAGTAAACGAAAAAAAAATGTAGCCCTGCCTGAACACACTCTGGAGATCGTCAAATCACTGAACTGCTTTATTGTTGAAAAGCCTCAGACGACACAGAGTTTTTTACAATGGATCAAACACCCCACACCTCCCTATAAAATGACGATGAGGGTGCTGAATAAGAAGACACCCGATCAGGAAGTCTACAGTTTTCTGAAATTTTTGAAAGAGCAGGATGTGGGTTTAATGTCGGAAGCCGGTGCACCCGGAGTTGCTGACCCCGGTGCAAAGCTCGTAAAACTGGCTCATGACAATGATATTGAAGTCGTACCGCTGGTTGGACCTTCATCCATACTTATGGCGCTTATGGCTTCGGGTATGAATGGTCAATCATTCACATTCCATGGATATCTTTCGCTAAATGAAAGCAAGCGCGTGCAGGAGATTTCGGAGCTGGAACAGGAGTCGGCAAAAAAGAACAGGACCCAGATCTTTATGGAGACTCCCCATAGAAATGAGCAGCTATTTCAGTTGCTCTTGAATAAACTGCGCCCTTCAACCCGGCTCTGTATTGCATCCAACATCACCCAGAAAGATGAATTTATTCAAACTAAAACCGTTCATCACTGGAAGCAGACCGAAGAACCTGACCTGCATAAAAAGCCATGCCTTTTCCTGATCTACTCCGGAAACGGTTGATGAAGTAATAATGCAGGTTATTTGACGGTTATAAACTGATGATGGCCTTAAATAACAGCATAACCTAAATAATTTAGGTGTATAAATTTTATTGTTAGGTTTGTCTATTTATCTATACACCATTGTTTTATGTATTCTCATTTAAAATATTTATATAAAGAATATCACCTTCTGAGTTATTTTGGATATACCGTTGCAACTCTATCTAGATTCACTTCTTAAAAGCATATCTCCCTGCTTGATTAAGTTTTTTCTTCTGAGATAACCTGATGCCAAATAAGCCAGAATTGCCGGGCCGATGAAATGAAGAATTATAATGTAAGCCATCACCTGCCAGCTGAAACCCATCGAAGTAAACGTAAAGATCTGTCCAACAAAACCACTTGTCCCCATCCCAGCACCTTCCGGAGTATTCTCCATCATAAACACCATTGTAGACATTGGTGCAAGCAGTGCACCGGCTAATACCGGAGGAAGAAGGATAAGCGGGTTTTTGATGACATTCGCAATTTGGAGCATGGAAGTGCCTATCCCCTGGGCAATCAATCCGCCCACACCGTTCTCTCTGTAGCTGCTCACTGCAAATCCAATCATTTGAGCAGAGCAGCCTACGGTTGCGGCTCCGGCAGCCAGGCCATCCAGTCCAAGCATGATTGCTATCGCGGCACTTGAAATTGGAGCGGTAAGTGCCATCCCCATTAAAGATGCAACAAGCACACCCATAATAAACGGATGCTGATTAACAGACCAAT
Source organism: Rhodohalobacter sp. (assembly GCF_041686455.1). NCBI lineage: Bacteria > Pseudomonadati > Balneolota > Balneolia > Balneolales > Balneolaceae > Rhodohalobacter > Rhodohalobacter sp. The sequence continues at coordinate 4,964 of NZ_JAWLDW010000014.1, read as the reverse complement.
TGATAAGTTCACCAAATGCCAGCATTCCGTCGTTGATAAATACACCTATATATTCAGCTGCAAAATAACCGACAAAAATGGTAACAAGCGGAGTTGCAATAATATCTATTTTTGTTGATCCCGATATCAGCTTTCCAAACTCGGTAGCCAGTACTGCCGCAATGTACGCCCCTGCCGGTCCACCGGCTGCAGCACCAAAAGCTCCCGCAACAGCAGAGGCAAACAGTACCAATGAGGGAGCCTTGAGTCCGTAGGCAATTGCCACGCCAATGGCCGGACCCATTAGATCCATTGCGGTTTGTCCAATGGTTATCAACATCTCGATATTGAGCTGCTCTCCTGCGGTTCTGATTATCAAACCAATAATCAGTGATGCAAAAAGACCCAGCGCCATGTAGGAAAGCGCCGTAATTGCATAAGTCTTTATCGAGGGTTCAATCCCTTTTCTTTTCAGAAATGATCTCATAAACCAATGTTATTATCATACAAAATGATGGTTCGATCAAGCGAGTCTAATTGAATAACATACTTAACTTTTCATTTTAGACGCTCAAAATGCTGCAATAATAGGGATAAAAAAGCACAGATTAATGCGCCTATTTCCATGACTACCTTCACTAACCTTAACACACAGCAAAGTAACTTTCACATAAAGCAAGATAAGAGAGTATTTTAGCTCCTTTTAGAGGGCACCCTGACATATCTGTCAATTATGGTCATTTTTAACGTAAGTTTAGGAAGATTTCGCAACTCTCTTTAAGGAATCTTCACAAAAAATTATTAGATTTAAAGACAAGATGTAAGCGTTTTCATAAAAACGTCTCATATATTGAAAATATCGGATAGCTATAGTGACTAATTGGAGACATTATCGGTATCTGGACGTATTGTGAAGTAATTAAAGCGCTTTCAAACCATAACTATTTTAATTCATTCCACTAATCAAAAATAAACAGGTAGATTTTATGAAGGTAAAACAGCTACTCAGCCTGCTGTTGATTATATTTTTCTGCTCGTATGCATTACCCGCGCATGCACAGTCTGAAATTACAGTCAGCGGTACGGTAACAGAACTAGAGACGGATGAGTCCCTTCCTGGTGTTAATATCACTGTGAAAGGCACTACCGACCGGGGTACAACAACAAACCTCGATGGAGAATACTCAATAAGTGTTAACGAAGATGATGTATTAGTTTTTTCTTACATCGGATTTGTAACCAGAGAAATTCCAGTTGACGGACGTGAGACAATTGATGTGCAAATGAGCACAGATGTTCAGGCTCTCTCCGAACTGGTTGTTATCGGTTATGGCGTTCAGGAGCGGGGCGACAATACCGGTTCTGTTAACGTTGTAAGTTCAAGAGACTTTAACTCGGGTGCTATTACATCACCTGAAGAACTTTTCCAGGGACGAACAGCCGGCGTTCAGGTTACATCCAACAGTGGTGCACCCGGAGCCGGAGCTACGATTCGTATTCGTGGAGGTTCTTCCCTCTCTGCCAGTAACAATCCACTTTATGTAGTAGACGGTATCCCCCTGGATGAGGGCGGTATTTCCGGTATGAGAAATCCTCTAAACTCCATCAACCCGAACGACATTGAGTCCATAACCGTACTTAAGGACGCTTCTGCAACCGCCATTTACGGTTCTCGTGCTTCTAACGGGGTTATTATTATTACCACAAAACGTGGCCAATTGGATCAGGATATTGAAGTAAACTATACCGGGCGATACTCTTATCAGACGAACACCGATCGAATTGATGTGCTTGGAGCGGATCAATTTGCTCAGTTTGTTCAAATTGGCGTTGATAATGGAAGTTTACCATCAGGCGCACTGAATGGCCTTGGCAACAGCCAAACCGATTGGCAGGACGAAATATTCAGAAACACTTTCAGCCAGGATCATAACATAAGTGTTAGTGGTGCTGCCGGAATACTACCCTATCGTGCATCTTTCGGTTTTTCAGGAAATCAAGGTGTATTGAGAACATCGTACAATGAACGGCTAACAGGATCTATTGCATTAAACCCATCCTTTTTGGATGATCAATTCAAAGTTGAAGTAAATGCGAGAGGTACCCGTGTAGACAACAGGTTTGCTGACCAGGGAGCCATTGCAACCGCTATCAGTTTTGACCCTACCCAATCGGTAATGTCTGACAATGAGCAGTTTGGCGGCTACACAGCCTGGTTGGACGGTGATGGAAATCCTATTCCAATTGCACCGGCTAACCCTGTTGCACTGATTGAACAGCGTCGTGATAAATCCACTGTTTACCGAATACTTGGTAATGCTAAGCTGGATTATAATCCATCATTTTTTGATGAACTAACGGCAACCTTAAACCTCGGTCTGGATTATTCCGACGTAGGCGACGGTAAAGTGTTAGTCAGTGACGAAGCTGCTTATGCATTTGATGGTCAGGGACTTTCCGGTACCCAAGCAGATTATGATCAGCGAAAAGAAAATGAACTGCTTGACTTCTACCTGAACTACAATACAGATATTGAGTCAATCGAAAGCCGACTTGATTTAACAGCCGGTTACTCATGGGAACATCACTTTGAAGAGGGATCAAACTACTCAACAAACTTCGATCGTTCTCAGGCAGTTCGGGTTGATTCTGATACCGATTACGCAACAGAGTATTACATAACCTCTTTCTTTGGCCGTGCCAACTACACATTGAAAGACAAATACCTGCTTACAGGTACTCTGCGTTACGATGGTACATCCAGATTCTCTGAAGATAACCGCTGGGGACTCTTCCCTTCTTTCGCAGTTGCATGGCAAATGCATGAAGAAGGGTTTATGGAACAGTTCGAAAACGTTAATGAACTGAAACTGAGGCTTGGTTACGGTGTCACAGGTCAGCAAAATATTGGGCAGGGTAACTATCCTTATCTACCTCAGTACACCTTTAGTGAAGACGATGCTCGATATTCTTTTGGAAACGAATGGATTACAACCCTTAGACCCGAAGGATATAACTCAGAGCTGAAGTGGGAAGAGACCACTACTTACAATGCGGCCTTGGACTACAGCTTACTGGATGAACGGTTCTTTGGTTCTATTGAATATTTCCTGCGTGAAACCGACGATCTCTTAAACGTGGTACCGGTACCTGCAGGATCCAACTTCACAAACCGAATCCTTTCCAACGTCGGTTCTCTTGAAGTACAAGGTGTCGAATTTGATATCACGTCCAGAATTCTGTCCACGGAGGACACATACTGGCAGGTATCTTTTAACGCTACCTACACAATTGATGAGATCACGAAACTGACAACAGCTGATGATCCTACCTATGTAGGTGTTGAAGTTGGCGGAATTGCCGGCGGTACCGGTAATACCGTTCAGGTTCACAGCGTGGGCTCCCCTCGAAACTCATTCTATGTGTACGAGCAGGTTTACAACGACTTAGGTGCGCCTATTGAAGGACTGTTCGTAGACAGAAATGGCGATGGTGTGATTGACGAAGATGATAAATACCGACTTGAAAGTCCTAATCCGGACTACACATTCGGTCTCTCTTCCCGTTTCGAACACAAGCAGTGGGATGCTTCATTCTCTGCCCGGGCAAGCTTCGGCAACTATGTCTACAACAACGTAGCATCAGACAGAGGTTTCTATGATTCAGTTTATAACACTGCCGGATTTGTATCAAATCCTACAGAGTTTATTTACGAAACTGGATTCGAAACCGCCCAATATCGATCAGATCACTACGTTGAAGATGCATCATTTGTAAGACTGGACAACGTATCCCTCGGTTATACATTCGACGGCCTGTTTGATCTTGTCTCATCTGCAAGAGTATCTGCTACAGTACAAAACGTATTTACGGTTACGGAGTACAGCGGGCAGGATCCAGAGGTTTTTGGAGGTATTGATTTCAATCTCTATCCAAGACCCCGCACCTTCTTGTTGGGACTCAATCTCAACTTTTAATTGAAACACCTTAATCTTGACGATTATGTTAAATAACAAATTTAAAATATTAGCACTGGCACTCATCGCGCTGACGGTTGCGTTCACAACGTCTTGTATAGACGACCTGAACACTTCTCCGATCGATGATGATATAGTCACATCTGAAAATGTGTACGATACTCCTGATGATTTCCGTCAGGTTTTAGCGAAATTATATGCGGGTTTTGCCGCAACCGGACAGGAAGGTCCTGCCGGTAATGCCGATATACAGGGTATTGATGAGGGCTTTTCCAGCTACATTCGTCAACTCTGGGTTCATCAGGTTATCACTACAGATGAAGCTGTTGTGGGCTGGGCTGACGAAGGATTACCGGAATTCAATTTCCATTCATGGGGTGCTTCCAACGACTTCGTTATGGGAATGTATAGCCGTATCTACTACGAAATAGCTCTTACAAACGAGTTTATTCGTGAAGCTCAGCAGCGAGATGAAGGCGTTATTAACGCGATGCAGGCTGAAGCACGATTCCTTCGTGCACTCAGTTACTGGCACGCCCTGGATCTTTTTGGCGGGAATGTACCTTTTGTAACTGAAGACGATCCAATTGGTGCGTTTATGCCCGAGCCTACCAATGCAGATGATCTGTTCGCATATATTGAGAGCGAATTGCTCGACATTACGGACGACCTCGCTGCACCCGGTAGTAATGAATATGGACGAGCCGATCGCGGAGCTGCTTGGACACTTCTCTCCAAACTCTATCTCAATGCGGAAGTTTATATTGGTCAAGACCGTTACGACGATGCACTCACCTACGCCGAAAGAGTGATCAATGAAGGCGGCTACGAACTGGCCGACAATTACGATAACCTCTTTCTTGCGGATAACGACGCCAACGAGGCAAGCTCTGAAATCATCTTTCCTATTCTTTTTGATGGAGAAAATCTTCAAACATTTGGCGGCACCAACTTCATTATCCACGCTGCCATTGGCGGAAACATGAGCGCTGGTGACTTTGGTATGGA
>NZ_JAWLDW010000013.1:10884-39843 GCF_041686455.1 Rhodohalobacter sp. | reverse complement strand
CGCGGAATGGAAGAAGAATTAAGTGAGATTGACAGCATTTCCACTCAGGATTCCGAACCTACATTCGAAAATACGATTGTGGCGATGGAGCTGACCGGTAATCTACTCACCCGGGTGCAAAGAGTATTTTATAATCTTACATCTGCTCATACAAATGATGATATTCAAAATATTCAATCTGAAATTGCTCCAAAACTGGCAGCCCACTCAGATAATATCTATCTGAACAGGGAGTTATTTACCAGAGTAGAAACTCTATATCAAAATTTAGAGCAGTTAGACCTCAATGAAGAGTCGGAAAAACTCGTTTCGGATATTTATCGTGATTTTGTTCGTGCAGGCGCACACTTAACCGAAGAGCAACAATCACGGATGAGAGAGATCAATGAGCGTATATCCTCACTGACAACTGAATTTCAAGAGAAACTTCTGGAAATGACCCGCGAACGGGCAGCAGTTGTTGAAGATGAAACTATGCTTGACGGATTAAGCAGCGATCGAATTGCCTCTGCAAAAGAACTTGCCGAAGAGCGAGGTCATGAAGAAAGCTATTTAATCAATATATCCAATACAACCCGGCACCCGCTTCTCTCATCCTTAAATAATCGGGAAATGAGAAAACGATTATGGGAGGCATCTGCTTACAGAGGGCTTGGTGAAAATGGTGGAATTGATACGCGTCCGATTGTACTTGAGCTTGCAGAGTTAAGGGCTGAACGTGCAAATTTGCTGGGCTACGACACTTATGCGAACTATGCATTGGAACCACAAACCGGTGAATCTCCTGATCGCGTACTTGATCTTCTAAAAGATCTCATCCCTCCTGTTATTAGAAACAGTGATGTCGAAGCTGAGTTGATTCGAGAATACATGATTCAGGACGGAATTGAAGACGATCTAAAACCCTGGGACTGGGAGTACTACGCTGAAAAAGTTAGGCAGGATCGATATGATATCAACGAAAGAGAAGTAAGAAAGTATTTTGAGCTGGATAAAGTTCTTGACGACGGTGTATTCTACACAATGGAAAGACTCTTCGGAATCACTTTTGAAGAGAGATTTGACCTACCCGTTTATCATGAAGATGTTCGGGTCTGGAATGTGATGGACGAAGACGGTTCTCAAATCGGACTTTTTTACGGCGACTTTTTCAGTCGTGATTCAAAGCGCGGCGGTGCTTGGATGAACTCTTTTGTTGTTCAGTCTGACCTCAAAGAGCAAAAACCGGTGGTTGTTAATGTTCTCAATATTACTCCACCTGCTGAAGGAGAACCGGCCCTTGTTAGTTTTAGCAATGTAACGACTCTCTTTCACGAAATGGGACATACTGTGCACGGACTGTTTTCAGATGTGACCTATCCTTCTCTGGCAGGTACATCCGTACCACGCGATTTTGTAGAATTTCCTTCCACGTTTCAGGAAGACTGGGCCATACTGTCTGAAGTGCTTGAAAACTATGCCGTTCATCACGAAACCGGAGAGCGTATTCCACAGGATCTCCTCGATAAAGTGATTGAAGCCAGGGAATTTAACCAAGGTTTTGATACCTATGAGTATCTTGCAGCGACACTTTTAGACATGGAATGGCACCTACTCGAACCTTCTGAAATCCCGTCAGACGTACAGGCCTTTGAGCAAGCATCACTCGCGAAGTATAATTTGGCGAACCCAGCAATACCCCCCAGGTACAAATCAACATATTTCTCACACATCTTCTCCGGCGGTTACTCAGCAAATTACTATGCATATATCTGGAGTGAAATCTTAGCAGCAGATGCATTTTCATTTATGAGTAATCAGGGAGGATTAACTCGTGAGAACGGTGACCGATTCAGGAATTATATCTTGTCGCAAGGTGGCAGTGATGAGGCAATGGATCTTTATAGGGACTATCGCGGCGCTGAACCAGACGTTCAGCACCTTCTTGAAAGACGTGGTCTTGACTAAGCTAATTCCCTTTATTTCATAAAATCCAAGCCTCACCAAATTCTGGTGAGGTTTTCTATTTTTCGAGATCAAATAAAAACTGATATGAGGTCCCGCTTTCTCCATTCACCGAAATATCTGCATCAATTTGGCGACTCAAAGTCTTAATCAATGTTAAGCCCAATGAGTATTTACCAAGTTTATCAAAGTCATCAGGTAACCCTGCTCCATTATCTTTTACCTGAAGGGTAACCTGATCATGCTCACCCAATTTCAAAGAGATTTGAATCGAAGCTTCTTGTTTGAAATCCTTGCCAAAAGCGTGTTTATAGCAGTTTGTAAGAATTTCATTCAGCATCAATCCACAAGGAATCGCTTGTGTAATGGTAAATTCAATCTCATCGAGTTCTAAATCTAGATTAATTGGTCGAGAGCTATTACGGTGTGATTTATCAATCACATCAACCAATTCGCGTATGTAGCGCGAAAAATCGATACTTGATAACGTCTCATTCTGGTAGAGCTTCTCATGTATCAATGCCATTGTGTTAATACGCATCTGGCTATCTTTCAGAGCCTCCCGAACATCACTGTTTTCAGTACTATGTGATTGAAGCTCCAGAAGTCCGGTAATTACCGCTAAATTATTTTTTACCCTGTGGTGAATTTCCGCAAGCAGTACTTCTTTTTCTTTTAAAGAGTTCTTCAGGTTCGATTCAGCTTCTTTTTGATCGGTGATGTCAACATAAATTCCAAAGATTGCAATAGTTTTGCCATCAACCTTAACCGGTACTCCATAAATAAGTACATCTACGGAGCTGCCATCTTTTTTTCTGCGAACTCCTGTCACTTCAAATGTCTCTGTACTGTTTGATAGCTTTCTTGCAACATCCAGATCCTGTGCAGGTGCAATCATTTCATCAATATTTACCCCTCTGATTTCATCAATATTGTATTCAAATATATCTTCAAAGCTCCTATTCACCATTTGAACCTCATTCTGATTGTCCAGCATAGCAATTCCAACAGGAGCATTCTGGAAAAGTTGTCTAAATAGCTCCTCATTATGTCGTAACTCTTTCTGTTGGTCGTACTGCGTACTTATATCTCGTGCAATAGCAATAACTGCGTTTTTACCGAAGTATTTACCCGGAGTTAACGTAACCTCAATTGGAAATACTTCTCCGTTTTTTCTAACGGCCCACCACTCGAATCGCTGTCTCTGTCCATTTAAAGAGTTTTTAATGTATTCGTAGGTTTTCTTTTCATCTACTTTACCGGGAGCTGCAAACATCATTGGATCATTTCCAATCAGTTCTTCCCGGGTATATCCAAATATCTCTTCTGCCGTTTTATTTACTTCCGCAAATTTTCCGTTCTCATCATGGATGTAAATAGCATCACCTATAGAATTAAACAGATCTCTATAGCTTTGTATCGATTGATTGAGCTTACTTTGAACCTCCATCTGTCTGGTTTGATCTATAACCACACCCATAATGGCAAACTGTCCCTTTAGCTCAATTTTAGAACCATAGATCCTGACAAATATTTCGGAATCATTTTTTGACCTGGCTCTGACATCTACTTCAAATGAATCAATTTCTGAGTTATAAAATCTTTCGCGTATAGTTAGCAGCTTTGTCACATCATCCTCATGAACTAATTCAAGTGGATCAAAATTATTCAAAAGCTCTCCTTTGCTGTAACCGGTAATTTTTGAGAACATCGGATTTACGTAGAGAAGTTTTCCTTTTTGAACTAAATAAACACCAACGGTTGATGCCTCACTGAGTACTCTGAATCGCTGTTCCGAATCTTTAAGCCTCTCTTCTGCAATTTTATTCTCGGTATCGTCTTCAATCAGTGACAGAATACTGATCAGTTTTCCACTCTGGTCGTAATTGGCCGAGTTGTGCCAGTTAGTGTGGATTTCCTTTCCTTCACCATCTTTAACAAAGGAACTGAATGTAAAATAGGTAGTTTGGTGAGCAGTCATCTCCTGAATTTTATTTTCAATGAGTGACTTTTGATTTTCATCTACTATGCCGGCTTTAAAAAGAGATTTTCCTAAAATGTTTTCAAAGTTCCACCCGAAAATTTCTTCGGCCTTGGGCGACCAATCTCTTATTTTCGCCATCCTATCCCACTCAACGGTAGCAAGCGGAAGCTGTTCTTTATAAGTATCTATTCTGGGGAGATGATGAAGATTCTTATTTAATTCAGGAATTTCTGCCGAAATATCGTGCAAAACACAGAGCTGAATATTTTTTCCACCCTTCTTCATTTGATGAAATGTGAACTGAACATAGAATGAAGAGCCATCTTTTCTGTAGTGCTTCCAGATAGCGGGGAGCTTAAACTGCTCATCATTGGATAATTGGTCAGCCACACTTTTTCGGTACTTGTCACCAAGATCAGTAATTTTCTTCCGTCTAAATTCTTCTTCTGTATACTGATACTTTTCTACACAGGCACGGTTTACCTCAAGTATATCAAGAGTAAAATAATCATAGAGTAGCATGCACTCTTTGTCAAAAAAGCTGCCATCTGTTGCAAAATTTTGAGCAGGTTTATCCATCACGAAGATATTATTTGCACTAACTTTCTGAATGGAATTTGAAAACCAACTTCATTCAGAGATAACAGTTTAAAGGATTGTCAGGATTTTGTATTTTAAGGCGTTCACATGTTAATGAATTAAAGTTTTACCTCACAGACAAAATTTAATGCCAGATAATTTTATTACGCTCACCTTTCCTGACGGTGCGAAAAAAGAGTACGAAAAAGGGATATCAGGATATGAAGTTGCAGAAAGCATTTCCAAGGGATTAGCTCGCAACGCATTAAGTGTAACCGTTAACAGTACTATTAAGGATCTCGACGCACCGATCACAGAAAATGGAACCATTGAAATTAATACCTGGGATTCTGAAGACGGACAATATACTTTCTGGCACTCATCAGCTCACTTGCTCGCAGAGGCAGTACAGGATCTTTACCCGGAAGCCAAGTTTGGCATAGGACCGCCAATTGAAAATGGATTTTATTACGACATAGACTTCGGAGATAAGACTGTTGGGTTAGATGATCTTCCGGAGATTGAGGAGAAGATGGTTGAGCTTGCCCGGAACAAGTCAGAGTTCAAACGACGTGAAGTATCTAAAGAAGAAGCTCTCTCCTTCTACAAAGAGAAAGGGAATGAGTATAAAATAGATCTTATTGAAGATCTCGATGACGGAACAATCACTTTTTATGAACAGGGAGATTTTACAGATCTTTGTAGAGGTCCCCATGTTCCCAATACTTCGCTGATTAAGGCAGCTAAACTGACCAGTATTTCCGGTGCTTATTGGCGCGGGGATGTAGACAGTAAGCAGCTCACACGAATTTATGGGATCACTTTTCCAAAGCAAAAGATGCTAAAGGAACACCTCGATCAGCTTGAAGAGGCAAAAAAACGAGATCACAAGAAGCTTGGTAAAGAGCTTGGCATCTATATGATGGACCGTATGGTTGGCTCAGGCCTTCCTATGTGGCTTCCAAATGGAACCGTGCTAAGAAGAACCCTGGAAGCCTTTCTGCGTGATGAACAGAAGAAACGCGGATATAAAGAGGTCATTACGCCCCATATTGCAAATATTGAACTCTATGAAACTTCCGGGCACTATCCTTATTACAAGGATTCACAGTTTGATCCGATGGAAGTTGATGATGAAAAGTATATGCTAAAACCGATGAACTGCCCGCATCATCATAGAATTTATTCAAACGAACTTCGCAGTTACCGGGATTTGCCACTCAGGCTGGCCGAATTCGGGTCAGTTTACAGATACGAGCAAAGTGGTGAGTTGAATGGTCTATCCCGAGTACGTGGCTTTACACAGGACGACGCACATATTTACTGTACTCACGACCAGCTAAAGAAAGAGATAAAAAACACCATTGAGTTGACACAATTTGTGTTTAGTACATTTGGCATGCCGGTTGATATTCGTCTATCGTTCAGAGATGATAACGATAAAAAATATGGTGGAAACAACGAATATTGGGAACGTGCTCAAAAAGAGATCAGAGAAGTTGCCGATGAAATGGATCTCGATTATAAGATCGCGATTGGTGAAGCTAGTTTTTACGGTCCAAAAATTGATTTTATTATTCGGGACGCTATCGGACGTAAATGGCAGCTTGGAACGGTTCAGGTAGACTATGTGATGCCGGAGCGGTTTGACCTGACCTATGTTGGGTCAGATAATAAGAAACACAGACCGGTCATTATCCATAGGGCGCCATTTGGGTCAATGGAAAGATTTGTAAGTATCCTGATTGAACATTTCGCCGGAGATTTTCCGCTATGGCTCTCACCTCTTCAAATGAAGGTTTTACCCATTTCAGAAGATTTCAACGAATATGCAGAGAAGTGTGCCGCCAAATTTGAAAAAGAAGGTGTTCGGGTAGAGACCGATACAAGATCTGAAATGATTGGCGGAAAAATTAGGGATGCAGAAAATGCAAAAATTCCCTATATGTTAATAGTTGGAGCTAAAGAACAGGAAAACGATACAGTATCCGTAAGAAGACACAAAAAAGGTGATATTGGAACGTTTTCACTTGATGAATTTTTTGACTATGTGATGGATGAGATAAACTCTAAATCACTAACTTCTAATCATAACTAAAAATACAGAGGTTTACTTATCGCAAGACCACGACCAACGAGAAGACCACGGAATGATGACCGACCGAGGGTTAACAACGAAATTCGAGCTTCAGAAGTAAGGTTAATCAGGCCTGATGAAGAACACGAAATCGTTACCGTAGAGAAAGCTCTGCAGATTGCCGAGTCATTTAATATGGACTTAGTAGAAGTTGCACCCAATGCAACCCCCCCCGTTTGCAAGGTGATCGATTTTGGAAAGTTCATGTACGAAAAGAAGAAAAAGGAGAAAGAAGCAAAGAAAAAACAGCATACCATTCAGGTAAAAGAGCTACGCTTTCGCCCTACCACTGATGATCACGATCTGGAGTTTAAAACACGCCATGCAAGAGAGTTCTTAGAAGATGGCGATAAGGTTAAAGCTACAGTTCAGTTCAGAGGCCGAGATATGCTCTATACAGAACAGGGTGAAGAGCTATTGAATAATCTCGCTGAAGAACTTAGTGACATTAGCAAAGTTGAATCGAAGCCTACCCTGGAAGGCCGAAGAATGATTATGATACTTTCACCTTCAAAAGATTAAAGTTTGGCTTTTATCAGAACTCAAACATTTTTATCTTTCTGTTCTTTCTAATTTCAGACAATTACGCTAATTATGCCTAAAATGAAATCGAATAGTGGCGCCAAGAAGCGTTTTAAGATTACCGGTTCCGGTAAAATTAAGCGCAAAAAAGCTTATAAGCGTCATATTTTGACCAAGAAAACATCGAAGCGGAAAAATAACCTAGGTAAGGATGCATTGGTTGATAAAGCTGATGAGTCCTCAATCAAGGATATGCTTCCCTACGGTGGCAAGTAAAGTAATTTAATTAAATCAATAACATTTAAACGTTAAGTAAAAATGCCACGATCTAGAAATCTGGTGGCTTCCCGTCGCCGTCGCCGTAAAATATTAAGTAAGGCGAAAGGCTATTGGGGCAGACGCAAAAACGTTTACACCGTTGCCAAAAATGCGGTAGAAAAAGGTCTTCAGTACCAATACCGCGACAGAAAGGTTCGTAAAAGAATGTTTCGTCGGCTTTGGATTACGCGTATAAATGCAGCTGCTCGATTAAACGGAACCACATATGCCAAGTTTATTCACGGCATGAAGCAAAATAACATTGAGATTAATCGAAAAATGTTAGCCGATATCGCCGTACGCGATCCGGAAACATTCGCTGCTATTGTCAAAGAAGCAGTCAACTAATTGTTATTTCATGTTTATAGCCGGCAGATCTTATAAGGTTTGCCGGTTTTTTTTTATCTAATTTTGAAGCTACAATCTATAAACCTCTTTACAGAGACTTTAAGCGTATATCGGCATGATCGACACCATTGAAAAGATCAAAAAAGAGATTCAAAATTTTAAAATAACCAATGAAGAAGAGCTGGAAGCTTTTCGTTTGGAGTTTCTTTCCAGGAATGGAAAGATCCAAAACATGTTTGGTATGATGGGTAAGGTGCCCAAGGAGAAAAAAGCTGAAGTTGGCAAAGCGATGAACAGTGTTAAAGTTCTCGCTCAACAAAAGTTTGATGATGCTCAGCTTAACCTTAAAAAATCTTCCCGTAAAGAATTCGGTGCCGCCGATGATATTACACTGCCTGTAGAGCCTACCTACAGTGGATCTTACCACCCTCTTACTCAGGCACTTAATGAGATGAAGCAGATTTTTTTGAGGCTTGGTTTCAATATCGCTGACGGCCCTGAGTTAGAAGATGATTTTCATAATTTCACAGCCTTGAACTTCCCACCTGATCATCCGGCGCGTGATATGCAGGATACTTTTTTTGTTAGAAAAACGGATAATGAGAGTGAACAGGATCTGGTCTTAAGAACTCATACCTCCCCTGTTCAAGTTCGGTTGATGAAGGATCAAAAACCGCCATTGAGATCCATTATGCCCGGACGCGTCTACAGGAATGAAGCTGTTACTGCAAAATCCTATTTTCAGTTCAATCAGGTGGAAGGTCTATACGTAGACAAAGGTGTGAATATGGGAGAGCTGATCGAAACGCTCGTCATGTTTGCAAAACTGATGTACGGCAGTGATGTAAAATATCGGGTTCGTCCCTCCTTCTTTCCTTTCACAGAGCCAAGTATTGAAATGGATATCTGGTGGGATAATGAAAAAAGCGGACAGTGGCTTGAAATTTTAGGGGCCGGAATGGTTGACCCTAACGTTTTTGAATCGGTTAACGTGGATCCTGAAGTTTACACCGGTTTTGCCTTTGGCATGGGTGTAGATCGGATTGCAATGCTTCGCTACGGTATAGATGACATCAGGCTGCTATATGAGAACGACATCCGATTTCTTGAGCAGTTTAAGTCTTAATTATTACATCCACCATTCAAACAATTTCTGATTACCAAAAATCTATAGTTTTACTGTATGGACATCTCTTACAACTGGTTAAAACAGTACATCGATATTGATTTAACACCGGAAGAAACAGCTGATAAGTTAACGCTATCCGGACTGGAAGTGGAAGGCATGAAACAGATCGGATCCGATTTTGAAGGATTTGTAGTCGGTGAAGTTCTTCAAGTAAAATCCCACCCTAATGCTGACAAACTTCAAATCTGTGATGTAAATTTAGGTGAAGAAAAAGTTCAAATTATCTGCGGAGCTCCTAATGTTGCTGCCGGACAAAAAGTACCTGTAGCCACCGTCGGATCTGCAATGCCGGTACCAATGGAGGACGGAAGCTATCTGAAGATTAAGAAAGCGAAACTGCGTGGTGAAAAGTCAAATGGAATGATCTGCTCCGAATCTGAACTCGGGCTGAGTGATGATCACTCCGGGATCATGGTACTCAATTCAGATTTGAAAATCGGGACTCCGCTGAAGGAAGCCTTAAATATAGATAAAGACACCATTATTGAGATTGGCCTGACACCCAATCGTCCTGATGCAGCTTGCCACATTGGTGTAGCACGAGATTTATCAGCACTAACCGGTAAGACTCTTAAAAATCCATACACCGATCTCACAGCAAAAAGTGGATCAATTGATGATCATATTGACATCTCCATCAAAGATGAGGACAAGTGCCATCGCTATGTCGGAATGATGGTTAAAGGTGTAGAAATTAAAGAATCTCCTGCATGGCTCAAGCAACGATTAACTGCCATTGGCCTTCGCCCAAGAAATAATGTTGTAGACATTACCAACTATATTCTGCACGAAATTGGACAGCCACTCCACGCTTTCGACTACGATAAAATTGCAGGTAAGAAAATAGAAGTAAAAACCTTTGACAAAGACATTAAGTTCACTACGCTGGATGATGTCGAGCGGGCTGTACCGAAAGGCTCACTTTTCATATGTGACGGTAGCGAGCCTGTGGCAATTGCCGGCGTAATGGGCGGAGAAAACAGTGAAGTTTCCGATTCTACCACAAGTATTCTGATCGAGAGCGCTTATTTTGAACCTTCTTCGGTAAGAAAAACATCAAAAAGCCTGGCTCTTCAAACAGACAGCTCGTATCGTTTTGAACGAGGCATCGATCCTGAAATTCAACTGAAAGCGGCTCAGCGTGCAGCTGAATTGATAGTGGAGTTGGCAGGTGGAGAAATCATCGAAGGGTACACAGATGTTCACCCGGTTAAATTCAACCAGAGAGAAGTAAAACTTCGTCTTTCACGAATTAACCATGTGTTAGGAACAAATCTTAGTTTGAAAGAAGCTGAACAGATTTTAAATAATCTGGAATTTGAAACTACACTTTCCGGCCAAGGGGAAATGAACTGCAAAGTTCCTTCATTCCGTCCGGATGTTTCCCGCGAAATTGATTTGATTGAAGAAGTAGGTCGTATATTTGACTACAATAACATTCCAACGCCGACAACCTCACCGTTTTTTACTCCTGAAACTCTCTCAGAAACTGATATTTATCATCAAAAATTTCGGCAGTTTGCCCGAAGTTTAAGCTATAAGGAGATTACAACGAACTCCCTCCTGTCCAAAATTGAAGCAGATGTATTAGCTGATAAAAGTCTTCAGATCTCAACGCTTAATCCGGTTTCTCAGGAGAATACTACTCTGAGAACACATCTTTATGGCGGATTTTTAAAATCAGTCCGATATAATTTAAATCGAAATGCCGAAAATATTCGATTCTTTGAAATTGGCCATGTTTTCAGAAAAGCTGAAAATGAGGACAGCACATGGATTGAAGGAGTTCAGGAGCACACAACTCTTTTGATGGGTGTTTGTGGTCAAAAGAAAAATGCGGATTGGCTCGGCTCCAGTGAACCATACTCTGTTTTTGACATCAAATCAGACCTTGAATCTTTGATGCGGTACTTGAGTATTGATAAACAAATTGTTCGGGAAGCCGAGAACAACTTCATGCTTCATTACACATTGGATGGGAAAAAAGTGGCAACACTTCAACAACTTGATGAAGAGAAGCTGAAAAGTTTTGATGTGGAAAAGGAAGTGTTTTTTGTAGAGGTTGACCTTAACACACTTTTTGAGCTGGGTGCCGGTCGAACCGATACCATATACACCCCGGTTGCCAAATTCCCATCTTTCGAATTTGATGCGGCTTTTACTGCTGATAAATCCATCCGTGCTGGTGAACTCTCATCTACAATCCGTAATTCTGCAGATGAAACACTGAAATCTGTTTCAGTATTTGATGTGTATGAGGGGAAAAATATCGGAGAAGAGAAAAAAAGTATTGCATTTCGTCTCACTTTTTTAGATCCTAATAAAACCTTGACAATCAAAGATGTAGAACCGAAAGTTCAAAAAATTGTTCAATCTTTGGAGAACAACTTTGGAGCAAAATTGAGATCTTAAAAAAGCTAACCCTATGGCTGTCAGTGATATTCAAAAGGAGACCTTTTTCAATCTTCTTGAACAAATTCGCACAGAGGTGCAAACTCTGAGAAAAAAAAATAAAGATCTGAATCGCGATAACCTGAAGCTGAAATCAAAACTTGAAGAAATCCAGAAGGAACAGACAGATATCTTCTCTTCTATAAGCGAATCAGAGCGTATAGCTATGAGACACAAAGTAGACGGATTGATCGAGAAATTGGATAATCACTTAAAAAGTTAGCATGGAGTCCATAAAAGTAAATATTATGGGTAAACAGATTCCTCTGCGAGTGGAGGAAAGTGAAGTAGAAAATACCCGAAACATTGCTCAGTATGTGGATGAAAAATTCAGGCTTTACAGAAATCAGTTGTCTAACCAACCGGATTCTACCGTTATGATTTTAGCATGTTTAAGTATTGCGGAAGAAGTATTCGAACTTCGATCCAAACTGCAGCATCAACATGATAAAGAGAGTGAGTTGATGGATCACGTAAATAAGAAACTCGAAGATTTCGTCAACGAATTATCATAATTTTTATCTAATAGAATCTTTTATCAGTTGTTCTCGTTCTTATCTTAAACAACCTCCATCTTTCACAATATTCGATGTATAAAGGCGAACGTTTCAACTCCATTTCCCACTTAATTGGCACCATTGCTGCAGTTATTGGTTTTTTTATTTTAATGTATATAGCCGTCAAGCAGGGAGACCCATGGAAACTTGCTTCGTTTTCAATCTATGGCGTGACGTTGATTGTACTCTATTTGTTTTCAACACTCTACCACAGTTTCAAAGGACGTTGGAAAAAAATATTCCAAAAATTTGACCACATCGCCATCTATCTTCTTATTGCGGGTACATACACCCCTTTTACACTTGTAACCCTTCCCGATAGTTTGGGCTGGACTTTTTTCGCCGTTATCTGGGGATTAGCCATGATTGGTATTGTTATTGATTTACTGCCTCAAAAAGGTCACAGAATTCTGCCATTAGTTATATATCTTTTGATGGGATGGCTTGTTATGCTGGTTATTGAACCGCTGACTCAAAACTTACCTTCACTGGGTTTCGAATTCCTAATTGCAGGCGGGATGTTTTACACCATGGGCGTGCTTTTTTATGTTCTCGGTAGCAAGCATAAGCTTGCACATGGTATCTGGCATCTATTTGTCCTCGCAGGAAGTGTTAGTCATTTTATTACTGTAGCTTTATTTGTTTGATTATTGTCTCACAACCATTTGTTATGGTTCTGCCCGCTACTTTCGTTACCTTTCTGCTGATTTATAACGATTCAATATTTTTAGATGTCCAAAAAGCTTAAGATATTTTTTATTTCTGATATTGTTGGCGAATCTGGTTTAAATTTACTCGAGACCATGTTCCCTCCCATTCGTGACAAATACTCTCCTGATTTTATTATTGCAAACGCTGAAAACTCTCATGAGGGACGTGGGGTAAATCGTACCATTGTACAGAGATTGTACGACCTAGATGTTGATGTGATTACAGGAGGAAATCATTCTTTCGATAAGTGGAAGATATTTTCATACATGAAAACAGATGAAAATCTGTTGCGGCCGATGAACTATCCCAAGGGAAATGCCGGATACGGGTATGGGATCTATTCAGTTAAAGAATCTAACTTAAAGGTTGGAGTGTTAAATCTTCAGGGCAGAACCTTCATGCCACAAATAGACGATCCATTTTCTACAGCAGACTGGGCTTTAGAGAAAATCAAACAGGAAACAGATATCGTTTTTGTTGATTTTCATGCTGAAGCTACAGCGGAAAAACTAGCTTTTGCCTGGGATTTTGATGGTAAAGTATCAGCCGTTATTGGTACTCATACTCACATACCCACCAACGATGCGAGAATTCTCCCCAAAGGTACCGGATATCTGACAGATGCCGGTATGACCGGCCCATTTGATTCTGTAATTGGAATGAATAAGAAAACCTCGATTAATCGTTTTCGACTTGGTACACCGCAACGATATAAAGTAGCCGAAAAAGACAATCGCATGTGCGGAGTATACCTCGAAATCGATCCTGACAAAGCAACATGTTCACGAATTGAACCTGTGATTTTCCCTGAATTTAATAACACATCTACATCATGAGCTCAACTGATTCAATTGTTCTTCAGTGTGAGAATATCCACAAGAAATTTAAGTCTGAATCCGGAACAGAAGATCTGCACATTCTTAAAGGCGTTGATTTAAACGTCAAGTCTGCAGAAATGATCTCTATTGTGGGTTCCAGCGGCTGCGGTAAAAGTACGTTACTCCATATACTTGGAGGATTGGATAACCCAAATGAAGGCTCTGTTCATTGGAACGGGGAATCCATTTATGATTACAAAAAAGATAACCTGGCAGATTTAAGAAATAAAAGTGTTGGTTTTGTCTTTCAGTTTCATCATTTACTTCCAGAGTTTACGGCTGTTGAAAATGTAATGATGCCTGCTTTAATCAAGGGAGAAAATCAAACTTTGGCTGAGGAAAGAGCAGTAAATTTACTTGAACGATTTGGTCTACAAGATCGAATTTATCACCGGCCATCCCAGCTTTCCGGCGGTGAACAGCAGCGGGTTTCTATGGCGAGAGCATTAATGAATAATCCTTCCATAATTTTAGCAGATGAACCGACAGGCAATCTGGATGAGCAGAATACCGAAATCATTCTTGATCTGCTTTTTGAGCTTAGAGAAACAGAAAAGGTTACCCTGGTTCTAATTACCCATGAAAAAGAGATTGCTAACCGATGTGATTCCCTTTACTCCTTACAGTCTGGTGTGCTTGAAAAAGAAAACTGACCATACTTAAAACTTGGTTAAATGCACAAACAATGATATTTTTGAAAGTCTTAATATCATCCTAAAAATCTACTACAGAAACAGTAATATTACAATAGAAGAATGAGTAAACGACTGAAAAACGAAGAACTGGAACAAGATCTACTGATTGAATACACTTCCAGATTTGTACACTTCTACAATCAAAATAAAGCGGCCGTATTAGGAGGTGGAATTGGCATTGTATTGGTCATTGGGTTAACCATAGGATATTTCATTTATTCTTCTCAACAAGAAACTCAGGCTCAAAATCTGTTGGGTATTGCAGAACAGGCTCTTCTGGAGGAAAATTATGAAACTGCTTTAAATGGCAACGAGGATGAGTTTACACTTGGCTTTGTTCAGATTGCTGATAATTATCCTCGAACAGATGCAGGTAACCTTGCCAATTATTACGCCGCTATTTCCGAATTTGAGCTTGGTAACCTCGAATCAGCCCTAAGCTATATTGAAAACTTTAAAATGCCCAGCGGTATAATGGGTGTATCTCCCGCTACTTTTCATGCAACCGTTCTTTTAGAACTCAATGAGTTTGAAGAAGCAGCATCCATGTTTGAGCGAGCTGCAAATTGGGATGAGAATAGTGCTACTACTCCTTTAAATCTCTATGAAGCAGCTCTTGCTTATCAGGAAGCCGGTTCAAACCAAGAGGCAAACAGAGTTTTAGACCAAATTTTACAGGACTACCCTAACAGCCAAACTGCAAACAAAGCTCAACGCTTAAAAGGGTCTTTGGCAGTCAGAAGCTAAAACAGATAGCTTCAACGAATTTTTTAAAAAGGGTGATTTCATCAAGAATCACCCTTTTTTTATGGTCTCAGTTCTGAATACAAAAAAACTCCAAGGCTTTAAAATCGTGGAGGTTTTTTGATTAAGTTCATTTTGTACCAGCCCGTTCATGTCATCAACAGATTCAGTGAATTCACTGATTCAGCTAATCAATAATTCAGAGAGAATTTTTGCCATTCTGCGGTAATTACATGTTCCGACGGTACTGTCCGCCCACTTCATAAAGAGCTTGTGATATCTGACCCAGTGAAGCCACTTTTACTGTTTCCATCAGTTCTTCGAAGAGATTACCATTTCGCCGGGCAACCTTTTTCAATCGCTCCAATGCTTCGTCAGCTTCATTTTTATTTCGCTCTTGAAATGCCTCCAGGTTGTCGATCTGCTGCTTTTTCTCCTCTTCAGTAGAGCGAATCAAATCAATTTCCCTGTCATCTTCCTCAGAAGTACCTTCACTTTTAAACGTATTCACGCCAATAATCGGAAGTTCACCGCTGTGTTTTTGAGATTCGTAATAGAGACTCTCCTCCTGAATCTTTCCACGCTGGTACATACTCTCCATGGCGCCCAATACTCCACCGCGATCTGTGATACGGTCAAACTCTTTCAGAATTGCTTCCTCTACTAGATCGGTCAGCTCCTCAATAATGTATGAGCCCTGAAGTGGATTTTCATTCTTAGTCATGCCCATCTCTTTGTTGATGATGAGCTGAATAGCAAGTGCCCTCCTCACAGAAGCTTCCGTAGGAGTAGTAATTGCCTCATCGTAGGCATTGGTATGCAGTGAGTTACAGTTATCGTATATCGCCATCAACGCCTGAAGCGTGGTACGAATATCATTAAACTGAATTTCCTGAGCGTGCAGTGAGCGTCCGCTGGTTTGGATATGGTACTTCAACTTCTGAGAGCGCTCATTCGCTTCATATTTATTCTTCATGGCAATTGCCCAGATTCTTCTGGCAACACGACCAATAACTGCATATTCCGGATCAAGTCCGTTGCTGAAGAAAAATGAAAGATTGTGAGCAAAATCATCAACGTCGAGTCCACGAGAGAGGTAATACTCCACGTACGTAAATCCGTTAGCCAGAGTAAAGGCAGCCTGTGTAATCGGGTTTGCACCCGCTTCTGCTATGTGATATCCGGAAATCGACACCGAGTAATAATTTCGAACACCGTGATCAGTAAAATACTTCTGCATATCGCCCATCATTTTCAAGGCAAACTCTGTCGAGAATATACAGGTGTTCTGCGCCTGATCCTCTTTTAGGATATCAGCCTGAACCGTACCCCGGACAACTTTAAGTGCCTGTTCCTTCATTTTTTGATACGTTTCATCGTCAATTAGCTGATCACCTGATATGCCTAATGTGCCCAACCCAAAACCATCACTGTTTGTGGGAAGCTGTCCCGAATAATCTGGTGCAGGAAGTTTTTTATTATTGAAAATCGCCTCAATTTTCTTTTTAACTTCTTCCCATTTACCATTTTCCTTCAGATACCGCTCCACTTCCTGATCAATTGCAGTATTCATAAACATTGCCAGAATCATCGGAGCCGGACCGTTAATTGTCATCGATACCGAAGTTGTCGGGGCTGTCAATTCAAATCCTGAATAGAGTTTCTTCATATCGTCCAGCGTACATATGCTCACGCCGGAATTTCCAATCTTTCCATAGATATCAGGACGGTAAGCAGGATCCTCTCCGTAAAGCGTCACTGAATCAAAGGCCGTTGAAAGGCGTGCTGCCGGCATTCCCTCACTCACATAGTGAAATCGCTTATTTGTACGCTCAGGAGTACCCTCACCCGCAAACATTCGAGTTGGATCTTCTCCTTCTCTTTTAAAAGGAAATACCCCGGCCGTAAATGGAAAATAGCCCGGTAAGTTCTCTTTTAGAGCAAACTTTAGACGATCACCAAGATTTTTGGTCTTTGGCATGGAAATGCGTGGAATTTTCGTACCGCTGAGAGATGTTCTGTAAAGCTTATTCTCAAACGTTTTATTTCTGATTTTTACTTCGAACGTTTCTTGTCGATACCTATCAAAAAGGTCGTCCCAGCCATCAAGTATTCTCTTTGGAAGGGGATCGAGCTTCACCGACCAGTGCTCTTCCATCTCTTCCATTTTGGAGATCATCAACTCTTTCTCATCCGGATTCCAGTTCTTCACCTGTTCGATTGTACCGCGAACCTGATCAAGTTTTGAAGCGATATTTACCTGCTCTTCAGTCCATTGATGATAATTCTCAATCGTTTCTGTGATTTCGGAGAGATAGCGCTGTCGCTTACCGGGTATAATCGCCTGTGTATGAAGATCCTCAGCGGGTTCACTGTTTGTGTATAACTCCGGAGTCCACCCAAGTTCAAAGTGGTGGTTAATTCTATTTACAATCGCGGTAAAGAGCCTATGGACACCATCATCATTAAATTGAGCAGCAATGGTCGGGTAGACCGGCATCTCTTTCGGATCAGTGTGAAACTCACCCCTGTTACGCTGAATCTGTTTTCTGATATCGCGAAGAGCATCCAGAGAGCCTTTCTTCTCAAATTTATTCAACACTACAATTTCAGCCAGATCAAGCATATTGATCTTTTCAAGCTGGGTAGCTGCGCCATATTCGTGAGTCATTACATAAATTGGAATATCACAGATATCCACAATTTCTGTATCACTCTGACCAATACCACTTGTTTCAACAATAATCAGGTCGAAACCGGCAGCTTTGTAAATTTCAATCGCACCCTTAACTGAATCACTGATCGCTTTATTTGAAGCACGAGTAGCCATGCTCCTCATATACACCCGCGGTGTATCGATGCTATTCATACGAATTCGATCACCTAAAAGAGCACCTCCGGTCCGCAGTTTAGAAGGATCAATAGAAATCACCCCGATATTCAATTCTTTAAACTCTGTTATAAACCGGCGTATAATCTCATCCGTAAGAGAACTTTTTCCCGCACCACCTGTACCGGTAATCCCAAGAATAGGAATTGATTTATCTGATTGATCTATTTTTTTTCCAGATAATTTTAGACCTGTCTCATCAAATGAAGCGATATTGCTTTTTTGATTCTCTAAAGCCGAAATAGTCCGTGCAATAGAGTTCGTATCTTGCTTCTTAACGCCGGCAGGGTCTATGGGGGCAACTTCAGCTGTGTCAAAATCACACAGCTCCATCATGTGGTTGATCATTCCCTGAAGCCCCATTGTACTTCCATCATCAACAGAAAAAATGCGTGTAACACCGTAATCGTGAAGCTCTTTAATTTCACGATCTACAATCACACCACCTCCTCCTCCAAAAACTTTGATGTGAGAAGCATCATTCTCCTCCAATAGGTCAACCATATACTTAAAATACTCCATATGACCGCCTTGATAAGAACTGATCGCAATCCCCTGGGCATCCTCCTGAATGGCACAGTTTACAATTTCGTGAACCGAGCGATTATGCCCGAGATGAATCACCTCAGCTCCTGTACCCTGCAAAATACGTCGCATGATATTTATGCTGGCGTCGTGTCCATCAAACAGACTCGCTGCTGTTACAAACCGTATTTTATGGGCCGGAGTATATTTTTCAGGTGCCTGTGTTCCATTTGACTCGGACTTCTTGGATGATGAGCCTTTCTTTGTGATTGTACCTTCTGACATAAAAAAATAGCCTTACTTATTTCAATTCATGTTGGTGGAAGCGATTCCAAAATATAATAATTTTCATGGTCAATCTTTACCCATGAATAAAAGATGAACACTTAATTACTATATACTGTGCGCTTTTTGACAAAATTAAATTGAGTTTGACATATTCGGTTTAGAATCGTTCAAATAGCTGACCGTTCTCTGAGGAAATGGTATGACAATACCCTCTTTGTCAAATATCTTTTTAATGCTCTCTGTGACTTCACACTGCAATACAAACGCATCCTGAGCATTCTCGGCCCAGGCCCAACCACGAATCATAACTGAAGAATCCAGCAGACTCAAAACTCTGACCATAACTCGGGGAACATCATTTTCAATATCTTCCGGTTTTCGTACGTCGATGTTCAGTGGATTTTTTTCGATCTCTTCTGCGATAATTTTTTTAGCCAGGTCAATATCCGAACCATAGCTGATCCCAACGTCAATAAAACGGCAAATTTTAGATTCATTAAAATTGGAATTAATCAAAACCTCGTTACTGATAACAGAATTAGGAATGATAATACGTTGATTTTCAAAATTGCGAATCACTGTATGGCGTAAACTAATATCTTCCACAATCCCTCTTAGATCTGTCCTGAGCGTAATTCTATCATTTATCACATAGGGTTTATAAATCACAATAAACAGACCGCTGATTATATTTGCCAATGCCTGCTGAGATGCAAAACCGACCGCAATTGCCAAAATACCGGCACCGGCCACCATTGACTGTGCAATATGTTCAAGGGCCGGAATTCTCCAAATGGCAAAACTAAAACCGACTATATATATAATTGTAGATAAAGAGTGCTCAATAAATTTATAGTTCGTAAGGTCTTCATCTTCAGTGGCTTTATTAGCTATAAATTTTTTGAATAACCTTTTGGATACTCTTGCAAATAAAACAGTTGCAATTATTATTATAACTACGGTTATTGGGAGTTGGTATTGACTGATAATGTCTGATAACATGTTAAAAATCATTATTTGTAGTGTCTTTGACTGAATTTTCAGAATCTGTTTCCGGTATCTGTGGCAGTTCAATTGAATCATCATCCCGGTTCGGAAATGTAATCTCTGTTTCTGAAGTAAATCCTTCTCTTACAGGAATGGATCGTTGAACAGCATAGGGTTCAGGTTTTTGATAAGGCTCTACAGATCCAGCGTCCCATAAGTTATCCTCATTTTCATCATGATAAATAATAGCACGGTATTCCAAAGGAGGGAGATTTTCAACTTCAATCATTGATCCAGTAAAGGTAGTATCAATAAGAATGCTCCTGTCCATATCTTGAATTTTCAGACGAAGAGGTAGCTCTTCTTGTCCGTTCACAACCGTAAACTCTATACTTCCAAGTTGATTTCTCTGCCAAATTTCCGGGTTTATTCTTAAATACTCTGATTCCCAAGGATCCCAGACCCTAATTTCGTATCTAAGGCCACTCTCCCAAACACTGTCCTTTGGAGAAATTCGCAAAATGTGACGATCTATTTCAAAATTTGGCCAATCATCAAACATTCGATCACCTTCAAATACCAATAACGAATCGGAAATAGTATCGTCCTCAATAAATTTAGAATAGGTTATTTCAAGCGATTCATCCGGGAATAGTCCATTTTCTGAATTATGTGATATGGGTCTTAGAGCGGTAGTATCCGGCTCTGAAGAACCTCCAAAAGGATCAATGTTGACCTCTAAAGGATTTCCTGCCAGATCGTAGAATTCATTAGGCTGTACTGTGAAAATCTGACCTTCTTGCAGAGGATCTTCAGATTCAGCAAAAAAAACAGTTGGGTCTGATTCTTGTTTGTATAAAGGGTAAGCTGTTGTAATGCTGTTTTCAAGGGTGTCTTCAACAGATATAAATGCATTCGGTTCCCACTCGACCTCTTCACTGTTTCTAATTCTCATTCTCCGCTCAGAGAGTAGCCCAACTCCTTCCAAAACCGGTGCTACCGTATCAGGCATTGAAACAAATAAAGTACCTAAGTCAAATTCACCGTTTTGCTCCAATTCGAATCGTTCTAACGAAAACGGTTGTGCAGCTTCCCGCTGCTGCTCCCAAATGCGGTTTCCATTGACATCATTTACCCAAATTGCTCTGTATTCCCCCTCACTCAGATAACCAAAGTTCACAACTCCGGCTGTATCACTTTCAGCCACATAGTTCGCCCGTGATGAGAAATCCACAGGTTCACGATATAAAAAGACTCTTCCGCTACTCTCCGCGGTTCCTGTATCAGCATCCAGAATTTTTGCCGTCACCGAGCCCTCGTCCAATACATCACCGGTTGAAAGTGCTAGGTCAAATGAGTTTGTCATCTTATTTCTTTGGGTATCAGTAACATCCGATCCCAATTTTACAACCAGGGTGGTGTTCTCCGGAAGATTATCCTCAAAAGAGATAATTGCAGTTTTTCTACGAAAATTGACCTCAAACGGTATAGCCAAATCCGGTTCAATACTTACGTTTTGCCGAACCGAGTTTCTTTCTACAAATTGATCGAACGTAAACCGCACCTCATCACCCGAAAAGTTAGTTGTACCGACCTCAGGAGAGGTTTCTAAAACTTCCGGCCCTTGTCTGTCCGGCGGTCCCCCGGTTGGTGCTACTGGAGTGGCACAGTTAACAGCAATAATCAAAGATGCAAGAAGAGTGAATCCAAAATAGATAGCCCGATCCAGGCCTGATTTTTGATCTGATTGTTGTTCTCTGTTCATGTAATTTATGACCTGCAAAGTTACTGCTGCAAATATATGGAATTTGAGCTTCGATTCTTATTCATCTGACTCATTTATTTGTCAGTAAAAACAATTTGTCGCACGTATAACCATAATTTATTACCTATTGAAGTTGAAAAAGATATTTGATCTCTATCTTAAAAGCAGTGTTCATGTGGGACTTACTGTGAGCAGTTTTACAGCTATAACGTATCTTCATCTAGAGATTCCGGTTAATACTGAACTAATTATCTTCTGCTTCTTCAGCACCATCATTGCCTATAATTCAGTCAAATACCTGGATTTGATTATACAAACTAAAAGCTCACTCTCCACAAATTTAAAAATCATTCTAATTATTTCCGGGCTGGCTCTGGCAGGTACGGCCTATTTCATTCAAATATTTGGATGGATTGAAATACTTTACCTGGCAATATTGAGTCTTGTCTCCTACCTCTATTCCCACACTCCAAGCAACAGATTTAAGAATTTAAGAAGCATCACGGGATTAAAAATAGTAATTATAGCAGTGGTTTGGACGGGTACTACAGTTATACTCCCCGGCTTAAATGAAAATCTTATGAGTGAAGCACGTTTATGGAGCGAAACATTTCAACGATTTCTTCTTGTTATCATTTTAACATTACCCTTTGATTTGAGGGATCTTCGCGTTGATTATGGAAAAGTTAAAACTATACCTCAGCTAATGGGGATCAAACAGACCAAAATTTTCAGCGGCACGTTGTGTGCTCTGGTTATTATATCGGAGGTATTATTTTCATACAAACCATTAGCTTCAAGTATCATGTTGATTGCAGTTACGGGTCTTCTTTTTTTATTAACAGCTAAACTCACCCTTTTTCAATCGAAATACTTTGCTTCTTTTTGGGTAGAAGGGATTCCCATCGCCTGGTTTCTAATTCTCTATTTATGATCATGGACTAAATTACAGCTTTAGGATTGTCACTCACTTCCCTATTTTTAATCTTTTAATAATGCATCATAAATTGACCATGTACATTAATAAGCCTGCGTCCTATACTGACTATTATGAACTTACTATGGCGCAGGGATATTTTCTCTCTGGAAAGTATAAAAAATCAGCCGGGTTTGATTATTTCTTCAGAAAAATTCCATTTAAAGGCGGATATGTAATTTATGCCGGTTTAAACGAACTGATTAAAACAGTTAAAAATCTCAACTTCAGCGAAGCAGAAGTTGAGTATCTGAGAAAAGAGGGTTTTCAGGAAGAGTTTTTGGAATATCTGAAAACCTTTGAGTTTAAAGGAAATATATACAGTGTAAAAGAAGGCGAAATTGTATTTCCTACAGAACCGGTTCTCAGAGTGGAAGGCAATCTTCTTGAAACTCAGCTCATAGAAACTCTTTTACTCAATATCCTAAATTTTCAATCTTTAATCGCTACAAAAGCAGCTCGTATCAAACTGGCTGCAGGCGAAAACTCTGTAGTTCTGGATTTTGGCTTAAGAAGATCTCAGGGGCTTGGTGGCATCCACGCTACACGTGCAGCAATGATTGGAGGATTTGACGGAACCTCAAATGTTTACTCAGCACAACGATTTAACGTACCCGCCGGTGGAACAATGGCTCACTCCTGGGTTCAGTCATTTGATTCTGAAATCGATTCCTTTCGCATGTATGCCAAGTACTATCCGGATGATACCACTCTGCTCGTAGATACTTATGATACACTAGGATGCGGACTCCCAAACGCTATCAAAGTGGCCAAAGAGCTGGAAAAGCGTGGTCATAAAATGAAAGCTATACGTCTAGACAGCGGTGACCTTGCCTATTTTTCAAAACAATCCCGAAAAATGCTGGATGATGCCGGTTTAGATTATGTTAAAATTGCTGCCTCAAACCAGCTGGATGAACGGGTAATACACAGCTTAAAAACACAAAACGCGCCTATCGATATTTATGGTGTTGGAACTCGTCTTGTCACCGGACATACCTCTCCGGCACTCGATGGTGTATATAAACTAAATTCCGTGAGTGGATCTCCAAAACTGAAAATTTCTGAGAATATTGAAAAGATCACGCTTCCAGGTAACAAAAAGATTTATCGATACTGTAACGATGACGGTACTTTTTATGGAGATGCCATCCTATTTGATGATGAAAACGTTATTGAACGAATGCATCACCCAACATTTCCCGCAAAGAAAAGTGATTTAACCAGCAGAACGTTTGAAGAGTTGTTGAAACCTGTCATCAAACAAGGGAAAATTGTTAGTGAAATATCTGATATTCAGAAAATTGCCGACTATGCAAGAAAACGTTTATCACTTCTGCATCCGGAGTATAAACGACTCGAAAACCCGCATATTTACAAAGTGGGAATCAGCACAAAACTGATGGAAAAACGAGATGTTCTTTTAAAAATTTTTAAATCCTAAAAAAATGAACGCACTTTTAATAGTTGATATACAAAATGATTTCTGTCCCGGCGGAGCCCTGGAAGTTCCTGCTGGAGACACAATCATTCCTACTGTGAATAAGCTCATTGATTATTTTGATGTAGTTGTACAAACCCAGGATTGGCATCCGGTAAATCACTCCTCCTTTGCTTCATCACACGTCGGCAAAGAACCTTTTGATACAGTTGAAATGGATTATGGAACTCAGGTTCTTTGGCCGGACCATTGCGTTCAGGGATCAGAGGGAGCTGAATTTCATAAGGATTTGAATACCCTGAAATCTCAGGTAGTTATACGGAAAGGATTTCGTAAAGCGATCGACTCGTACTCCACATTTTTTGAAAATGATCAGAAAACAGCAACTGGTTTGAAAGGATATTTGAAGCAGCGCGGAGTTACAGATCTCTATACGGTTGGGCTGGCAACTGATTTTTGCGTGAAATGGTCGATTTTAGACGGTATAGATGAAGGATTTATCATGCATATTGTAGAAGACGCTGTAAAAGGAATTGATCTGAATGGCTCACTTGATGAGGCCTGGGATGAGATGAAAAAGAAAGGCGTTAAAGTAACTCAGTCAAAGGATATTTTATGATATCTTTCGTTGAAACTGCTGAGTGAAACTCCTATATTTTCAGTCTTGGATTTTTTGGAGAGATGCCAGAGTGGTCGAATGGGCTCGCCTGGAAAGCGAGTGTGCCCGCAAGGGTACCAAGGGTTCGAATCCCTTTCTCTCCGCATTTACATTTAACTCATTATCTACTCCTTTCTCATTCATTCGGTCAACAAATAGATAATCATAGGGATGAGAAGCCTGCCCCGCCGAAGGGAAATTAAGCCCTCAGGCGCAGATCGGGGAATCCCTTTCTCTCCGCTCATTCTTCGTCAGACGGCTTGAGTCCGTCAGACGAATGAAAACCCACCATAGGACCTGTATATAAACTCCGTGTATCCTTTTATATTTTCAGAGGGATGATAATAGCTTTTCACTTAAACCTTATTTAGTACGCTTACTGGCAACATTAAGCTATATACAGCTAAATTTAGCCAAATCAGTAATTAAAACGCTGTCTTGTGAAAGCTTTTACGGGCTCCCCGTCCTGACGAGCCGGACGGAACCTCCACTGCATGGCTGCACGTATCACGGCATCCATCAATCCGTATTGAACAAAAGGCAACTCCTCATAACTGTCTCCTGCTTCATTATAGAGGCGTATTTCCATTACGCTGGCCTCCTCAACACTCCCATCCCGATCAACTAAAAAGTTTACAATCATTTCTAATCTGTCTTTGTATTCATCCGGAACAGCCTCAGGTGCTGTAGCCTCAACAATTCGAACAACTGTAGGCGGAATTTGTGGATTACCCACAATACGCTCCTCGTCGCCAATTTCACCGGTACCGAGCCCCTCTTCTAATTCAGGTAAATCCGGAAGATCTAGATCGAGTTCCACATCCAGCTCAATTTCAACAATTTCCTCACTCGGAACCGGATTGGGTAAAATGGGTCTCGGTGGTGGAGGTGGCGATGTCTCTTGTCTGGTAATTTCAATTTCGTCCAGAAAAACTTGTTCCTGAGTCGGTATTTCGTAATTTAATTGTGGAATATATTCACTTGAAGGCCAGTATCTTATCATAATTATTAACAAAACTTCTACCATGATAAGTGCAAGCAGATACCGATTTCGGTATACCGGCTCTGGGATTCTGCGTTCTGTAGATTCTTGAGTCAAATTCTAAAAAATATATTTTAAGCCTTACAAGTACCTAAACTAACGAATTGTAACCTGATTTGATTTGACTGTAGAAAAATTTATTTCAGGTCCAGAAGAGCTTTTCTGATAAATCCGTCATTTTTGAAAAGCTCTTTCTCAGCCTGCGGTTTATCCAAGTTACCTAAAGCCATCAAAAGTGCCGTTTTAACGTGATAATCAGCTTTATCTAAATAAAGTGTAGCTTCTTTATACTCAAGACCGGCAAGCATCATTACAATTCGTTTTGCTCTCTCCTCCAGTTTTTTATTCGTTAACTGCAGATCTACCATAACGTTTTGATATACTTTACCCAAACGAATCATCGCCCCGGTGGTAAGCATATTGAGAACCATTTTCTGGGCAGTTGCACTTTTCATTCGTGTACTTCCCATAATTACCTCCGGTCCTACCGGAATATCAATCATGTGATCAACCTCAAGATCAACCTGATCTGAAGAAACCGTTGTGACAAAGATTGTTGGCGAACCTATTTTTTTTGCTTTTTTAATAACCCCGTGAACGTAAGGAGTTCGGCCACTTGCAGCTAAGCCAACAACGATATCATTCGAAGTAACATTTAACTGGTCCAACTCTTTTTCTCCCTCTTGTTCACTATCCTCGGCCCCTTCCTGGGCAACAAACATCGCTTCTTTACCTCCGGCAATAAACCCTTGAACAGTTTGGGGATCAGTACCAAATGTGGGGGGGCACTCAGACGCGTCTAAAACACCTAATCTTCCGCTGGTACCTGCTCCAAAATAGAGCAGTCTCCCACCCTTTTTTAACCCGGACACAATAGTTTCAATAGCAGAGGCAATTTCATCTAACCGAAGTTCAACGCTTTCAGCAACTTTTTTATCCTCGGAATTTATGATAGAAACTATTTCACGGGAATCTGCTAAATCAATCTCTCGACTAGCAGGATTTCGTTGCTCAGTTAAAAGTTTTTCAAGCTGTTTGAATAATGTTTGATCTTGCTTCACAAATTACTTCGTTCTGTTTTTCCACCAATGATCTGCAGAAGAATCTGCAACAACTGATGTTTGATTAGCTTCTGCCTCATTCGATCTGCTTTTGAGAAGAGAAGATACAATAGAAATGACTTCCGGATTGTGGTTTTTAAAAAGTTCATCTACAACCGGTGTATAATGATTTTGAACAAAATGCGTATCGTAATTACCGTTGAAAAATGATTCATGTTGAAGTGTAAATTCACAAAACGGTATAGTTGTACGTACACCTGAAATTTCATATTCATTTAGTGCACGCAACATTCTTTTTATTGCAGAGCTTCGATCCACACCGTGTGTGCACAGTTTGGAGATCATAGGGTCATAGTTAATCGTTACTTCTTGTCCCTCTTCCACACCTGCATCCACCCGTACACCCGGTCCGGCAGGGATTCTATGCCTATGAAGTACACCCGTACTCGGCAAAAAGTTATCGGCCGAATCTTCTGCATAAATTCTGCACTCAATAGCGTGGCCATTTGCTACAATATCTTCCTGCTTGAAAGGTAAATTTTTACCCTCCGCAATATCTATTTGCAGTGCAACCAGATCTAGTCCGGTTATTAGTTCTGTAACCGGGTGCTCTACCTGAAGCCTCGTATTCATCTCCAGAAAATAGAAATTGAGATGTTTATCAATAAGAAATTCTACAGTACCCGCACCTACGTAATTACACGCTTTAGCTGCATTTACAGCCGCCATCCCCATTTTACTTCTGAGCTCCGGAGTTAAAACAGAGGAGGGTGCCTCTTCAATAACTTTTTGATGTCGCCTCTGAATTGAACATTCTCGATCAAACAGGTGAACTGTATTACCCTGCTCGTCAGCAATAATCTGGAATTCTATGTGCCGAGGGCCTTCGAGGTATTTTTCAATGTAAACCCTGTCGTCTCCAAAAGCATTTTTTGCTTCTGATTTTGCTGCTTTCACACTTTTGTCAAAGTCCGCGGGGTCGTGAACAATACGCATTCCCTTTCCACCGCCACCGGCAGCTGCTTTAACGAGAACAGGGTAACCGATCTCATCTGCTATTACCCGGGCCTTATCGATATCTTTCATTGCCGATTCCGTTCCGGGTGGATAAGGAACATCAGCTTTTGCCATCAGCTCACGTGCCTTGGTTTTATCCCCCATCAAATTGATTGCACTCGGCTTTGGCCCGATAAAAATAATTCCGGCTTCCTTACATTTTTTGGCAAATACGGCATTTTCGCTTAGGAAGCCATATCCGGGATGAACTGCATCTGCACCTGTATCTTTTGCAGCCGAAATAATCTTCTCCATTGAAAGATAACTCTCGGAAGAGGCTGCTTCACCTATAAAGACAGATTCATCAGCAGCTACAACATGCGGTGCAGTGGCATCGGGCTTGGAAAAGACGGCGACAGTTTTAACTTTTTTTTCTTTACAGCTACGAATAACACGCAGGGCAATCTCCCCGCGATTTGCGATAAGAACCTTTTTAATTTGAGGCATGAATAGATTTTAAAACAGGTTATCTTTAAACATGGATGGTATAAGAGTCCATGGATTCTTCGTTTCTTCTTCCCAAACATAGTGCTCATGGTCTATAAATTTCAACCATAAGATTTCACTCATTTTTTCGGTAGCGTCACGATTTGGATCATTGAGATAACTTAAAAGTCGAATATCTATCGTGGATATCTCCCTTAAAATCTCCTCATCGTGCAAATTAGGTATGAATTCGATCGGATTATTGTAGTAGCTATTATCATCCTTGAATCCGTTCAAATGTACATTGATATCGTAATAACCGGAAATCGCCAATACTTTATCGACTAGCTTTGGATACTTCAGTGCGAAAACAAGAGAATGATAAGCCCCTAATCCGGTTCCGGCTGTAATTAAATACGGGTTTGTGTTGTACTCCTGGATAAATGGCATCACTTCATCCTTGATATACATTTGGTACTGATTTTCGCGAATTACGCGGGTATATGGGTCTACATCTTTGTTTAGAAAACTTTCGTTATCTAGCCCATCAACACAAAAAAATTGATTGTAACCCAGATCAATCTGTTCTTCAACGACATCCATGATACCCTGATCTTCCCATTCAAAAAAATTTCCTTGTTCTGTAGGAAAAATCAATACAGGTGTGCCCTCTTTACCAAACACCAGCATCTCCATTTCACGACCCAATGTTGGACTTTTCCACTTTCTATATTCTCTTTGCATAGATCAATTGAATTTTTCAGTTATTGAATATTGGCAGCATGCA
>NZ_JAWLDW010000013.1:0-10784 GCF_041686455.1 Rhodohalobacter sp. | reverse complement strand
ATCTCCATTTCACGACCCAATGTTGGACTTTTCCACTTTCTATATTCTCTTTGCATAGATCAATTGAATTTTTCAGTTATTGAATATTGGCAGCATGCAATTACTTAATAATACCAACTGCCATCCCAAAACGCACCATCTTATTTTTAAGCTTTTCTTGAACAAGAACAATACTTGTAAAATGCGATTCTACAAAAAAGTAGAATTTACAGCATAATAATTCCGCAAGAGCTTAGACAGAAAGATAGGAATTTTTTATTCTCTTGTAAGCGCTTTTCCAGAATAGAAAAAGGATCTTTATAACTTACTCAGTTCTCAGCGAGTACATCACTTTTGGAACCATTGATAGCTTTTCAGTAGAGTTTAGATAGGCTCTATGTTGATAGACATTGAAGTTGTTTTCTTCAATTTTTGAAAGAATTCGAGAGTAATTCTCCCGCGCCAGACATACCGGCAGTCTGCTATCCCTGCTAAGCATAGCTATTCCCTTGTCAGAGCTTTTATAGTATTCGTTAGCCCGTTTGATTTGAAATTTCATGAATTCGATGAACCTGTCATTTAAGATATGATTAAACAGGTCACGTTCAGAGACTCCAAATTCGTCTAATTCATCCTGCGGTAAATAAATTCGGTCTCTCTCCAAATCTTCACCAACATCACGCAATATGTTGGTTAACTGCATTGCTATACCTAAATCAACCGCATGTTCTACAGCTTTAGGATTGCTGTAACCAAATACTTCGCTCGTCATCAATCCAACAACTGAAGCTACTTTATATGAGTAGTCATAAAGCTCATTAAAATTTTGATAACGATTCTTTATGAGGTCTGTTTTAACTCCATCCATCAGTTGAAGCGGCAGATCAAAAGGTATTTTATAGAGTTCAAGTGTATCGGAAAATGCGATTAAAATCGGATCATCCTGTTCAGCTCCACGATACGTATCAACTAATTTATTTTTAAATGCGTCAAGTTTCTCAACGACATCCAGCTCACTGATTTTCTTTTTCAGAATTAAATCTTCAGCCTCGTCAACTAAATCATCCAAATACCGGCATAGGCCATAAATTGCAAAAATGCTTCTCTGCTTGTGATTCGGCAAGAATCTGGTTGCCATGTAAAACGTCTTCGCATGTTTACGGGTTATTTCCCTACAGTGAGAGTAAGCTTTTTTCAGCCTTTCATTATCCAGTTCACTAATTACAGACTGATGAAAATTTGTTTTTTCATAGATAGGCCTGAGTAAGGAATAAGGATATTTTAAAATACTTGTCATTTTGGATAGAATTATGTCGTTCATAATATGGAATGCCACAAACAATGCAAATAGTTCCTCAACAAGGAAAATTTTATCAAAAACTTCTTTTTTTCTGCTATTTTAACTTCAACTTAATTAAGGGTATTTTATATTTTTGTATCCTTTTAAGGATCATAATAAATCAATATTCGAATGAAACCTCCAAACAAAAAAATTACAATTTATCAGGTGGCCAACCGCGCAGGTGTTGCTATATCCACGGTATCCAGAGTTTTAAATAACTCGCCCAATGTATCTGACAAGACAAAAGAAAAAGTTCAGATGGCAATTGATGAATTGAATTTTCGGCCCCAGGTTAGTGCCAGAAAACTTGCCAGCAGAAAGCCGCAAATGTTAGCCATTGCTGTCCCTTCTTTTACAACACCATATTACAATGAGGTGCTAAAGGGTGTTAAGGACGAAATTGAGGCCATGGATCTTGATATTGTTATTTACAATACGGGTTCAAAAAATCCTAAAGAAGGAATTGAGAACTTTTTTAACCGTGGTACAGCTGATACAGTAATAAGTATTAGTATAGACATCGATGACAGTATTCATCGTCAAATTCAGGCATCCGGTATGCCAATTGTACTGATCGGTAGTTCTCATCCTGAATACGATTATATCGATTTAAATCATCGCAAAGGTGGTTTTATTGCCGGTGAACACCTGGTAAAACAAGGGTACAAGAAAATTGGTTTGATCCGTCCTGCCCTGGAAACGAAAGCAGGTATGCTACGCGAGCAGGGTTTCATTGATGCTTTGAAAGAGTTTAAAATGCCGATCAACAGAAAACTTTTTCTTACCGGTCAAAGTACTAAGCATGCCGGCTTTACTGAAGAGGCAGGATTTGAAGCAGTCTACGAATACGATAAATTAGGTGAATTTCCGGATGCCATTTTCTGTGCTAACGATACTCAGGCAATCGGAGCTTATCACGCCCTTAATAAACTGGGAATACGGGTTCCTCAAGATATCGGCTTAATGGGTTACGATAATATTAAGTTCACGAAGTACCTGGATTTAACAACAATGGATCAAAAAATGTATTCCATTGGTGTTCAAGCCACAAACAGGTTGGCTGAAATAATTGCCGGAGATAGAGAGAGTAAGCTTCAAGTTGCTATTGATCCTGTTTTGGTAGCCAGAAATTCAACAAATAATCCGAATAAATAGATCGTCAGAATGGATCAGCAGGAGGCGCTCACCCACTGTATAACTACATCAAACACAACGCACCCCGAGATCGATGAACCGTACAAAGGTAAAGTCAGAGATGTTTATTCGTTGAATGAAAAAACCCTTGGCATCGTAGTTACAGACAGAATTTCTGCTTTTGATCACATCATGAGGCAGGCTATTCCATTCAAGGGACAGATTTTAAATCAACTTTCTGAATTTTCATTCAATAAAGTTGAAGACATTGTGCCCAGCCATATTATTGATGTGCCTCACCCCAATGTTACAATTGCTAAAAAATGTAATCCGATTCCAATTGAAGTCGTAATTCGGGGATATTTGACAGGACACGCCTGGAGAGTATACCGTTCGGGTGCTCGAGAGATCTGCGGAGTAAGAATGCCGGACGGAATGATTGAACATCAGAAATTTCCTGAGCCCATTCTCACTCCTGCCACGAAAGCTACTGAAGGCCACGATGAAGATATTTCTGAAGAAGAAATTCTAAATCAAAATATCGTTGAGAAAGAACTTTGGAACCGGATTCGATCCGTAGCTTTTCAATTGTATGAACGGGGAACCAAAATAGCTGAAGAGCAGGGTCTTATACTCGTAGACACAAAATATGAATTTGGTATATACGAAGGTGAATTAACCCTAATCGATGAAGTTCACACCTCAGACTCTTCCCGTTATTTCTATCTTGATGGCTATGAAGAGCGCCAGAAGAACCGTGAACCTCAGCGACAGCTTTCAAAAGAATTTTTGCGTGAATGGCTGATGGAGCACGATTTTCAAGGTAAAGATGGACAAACACTACCCGATCTGCCCGATCAATTTCGATGGAGTATCTATCAACGCTATTCTGAGCTTTTTGAAACGTTGACAGGAAATTCTTTTGAGCCGAAAATAATCCGAAATATCAGCTCAGATTTAGATCAAATTTTTGAGAAGTACGTCTGATTTCTTACAGATCTCGTTTTACAGCAATAAATGCTGTGTGGTAATGAACATTCACCTTTCCGTTATTTTTCTCTTTCCAGTAGTCATTAAGCAACCGCAGCTGTTTAATGCTAAGCTTTTTTCCTGTTAAGCTTGTGCCGGAGGCAGATCTCTTTAACTCACGATAAAAATCATAAACTGACGGATATTCAAGGTTGGTCTGATCTTCATAGTAATCTACTTTTACGGGTCCCATCGATAGCTTTATTACAATTTCTTCCAAATCGGGAAGTGGATTGCCGGTGTATGGCAATCCCAGATCAAGGCAGTTTTTGCGCCACTGTGGAAAAGTGTCATCACCAGGAAAAGACATTAGCAATAGTCCGCCGGGTTTAAGTGATGGAAGCATTTTAGCAATGGTCTCTGCCGGGTTTTTTAGCCAATGAATCAAAAAATTGGACGTAATAAGGGCGCATTTTTCGTCCTCCCATTCAGCATCTTCAACATCCAGATTTTGATATTGAAGATGCGTATAGTCAGACAGATATTTTCTATTCAGATGAAGCATTTCGTCAGAAATATCTGTGACGAGTACTTCTCTGTTGGAATACATTTTTGCGATATGCTGAGTCAGCAGACCAGTTCCAGCACCTACTTCAAGAATTGGACCTTCAGGAATAGAGAACTGCCAAGGATTCAAAGCTTTGGCGAGGCGTTCAGCAGTC
Organism: Rhodohalobacter sp.; assembly: GCF_041686455.1. Lineage (NCBI taxonomy): Bacteria > Pseudomonadati > Balneolota > Balneolia > Balneolales > Balneolaceae > Rhodohalobacter > Rhodohalobacter sp. The sequence continues at coordinate 6,638 of NZ_JAWLDW010000013.1, read as the reverse complement.
TCTTTCTGTATTCTTGCAAATTGATCGTAATCGTTAGCTAATTCAGAAAATCGTCTGATGATCTTCTGTTTGGGAAATTCCATTATAGTAATCCTTGAAATCTAATTTACTGAATTCCAGGTTGAATCTGCTTCGAATGTTCGCCCCATGGCCCGGAACTGACGTACAAATCGACGTTTACCCACACTTGGGGCAAACTGGCCATACTCCAGCATAAAGAGACGCTCTGTTTCCGGGTCGTGATAGAAGAAATTTACAAATGGACCGCCCATAAAATCGTTCGTCATTCTCCAGGTTCCAAGTGTTTCAAAGCCCGTCAGACGGCTATCCAAATCCATTTCACTGGTTATTACTGAACGCTGATCACTATATTCAGTTGTTATATAAGATCCTTCTCGTGTTCCCTGAACATATTTCTGAAGCAATGAATCACGAGTAGCATTGATCCACTCTTGATCGATAAAATCAGCAGAAGGAACATCGTCTTTCCACCACGCTAATAACCAGCGATCATTATCCGGCAGTGACCGCCTCCAAACCTTCACATTGGTTGTATCAACCGTTTCAATATAATCATGCTGCATTCGAACCATCCAACCGTGATTTTCCCAAAGTGAGTCGCTGATAGCTACCTGTTCACCTCTTCTGAAGATTTCTTCAGTTCTTCTTTCATACTCACGATCCATTAAATGGCCAACCAGTGACTCTTCGGAATTTCTGATCTTTTCAGACAGCTCATCATCATCATTTGAAGTAAGTATTAAAGTCCACTGATCTCGAACCCATCTATCCTCCAGTGGAAAAGCAAAACTTTCTCCGCTTCTTACTCTCTCCTCAATTTCATCGCTCAGAACAGCACGGATGAATGAAGCAACGTTGGATTCGGAGTCAATCGGGGCGGCAAATATGATATTTTTAGATTCTCGCAGTTGATCCAACTCTTCATTATTTCGAAAATCTCTAAAAATAAGTCTATATGTAGGTTCATAACTTGGCAGTGTTTCAATCGGCTTCCCAAATGTCTCTTCTATAGCCAGAGCGGTTTCGCTGTCCCAATTTGTTGAATCCATCACAACAATTACCTCATCTACTTGCCCGAAGGACATTGGCCTATAGTCCGATTCGCAAGCAGAAACAGCGAATAGAGTAATAATTATGGAAATTAGAAATAGTTTAAAGTTCATAGTCGTCTGTAATTTTGATTTTGTTGGATCAAATATTTCCAAATTTCAATTCTTTAACAAACTGAAAAACATTTTCTTGCCACTCTTCATTAGGGTAATTCTGCTCAATTGTGTTAATCAATGCACTGCCGACGATAAATCCGTCCAGATCTTTTGAGATAATCTGAGCGTCGTTATAGTCTTTAATTCCAAATCCAACAAGTTTTGGGGTTTTTGTAACATTTATATTTACCCGATCTATAAATCTGCTCACCGATTTTGCAACTTCATCCCCTTGTCTTGCACCTGTAACTCCGGTAACGGATACACAGTACACAAACCCTGAACTCATCTCATCTACTCTCCTCATACGTTCGTCTGTTGAATTTGGAGCGATCAAATAGATGACATCAAGTTTGTTTTTTTCTGCTTCATCCGAAATAATGGATGACTCTTCCAGCGGCGCATCCGGTATGATTAATCCATCTACACCACTTTCAGAAGCTTTTTTACAGAATTCTGCCACACCATATCTCAGCACTGGGTTGATATATCCCATCAAGATAATCGGGATTTGAGAGCTTTTCCGAACCTGTTGAACAATATCAAATATTTTGTTCATCGTAATCCCATTTTCAATGGCCCGAGTACTGGCCTTTTGAATGGTGGGTCCATCGGCTAAGGGATCACTGAATGGCATGCCGAGCTCAATTATATCGGCCCCATTTTTTTCAAATCCGAGGATTAGATCAACTGTAGAGTCAAGATTCGGATATCCGGCTGTGATAAACAATGACATGATTTTATTGTCATTCTCTCTTTTTTGAAATGTAGCCTCAATTCGTAAAGTATTTTTACTCATCTGCAGAATGTTAACTGAATTTTAAAATCAATGTTAGATATAATCATTTGTTTAGGCGAACCAGTCCGAGATGGTTTTCATATCTTTATCACCCCTGCCTGAGAAATTCACCACTACTATTTCATCTTTCTGAGTCATTGGCATCAACGTGTCCAGATATGCCAGTGCGTGTGCGGTCTCAATGGCAGGAATTATACCTTCTTTCTCCGAAACCAGTTTCACGGCATCCATCGCCTGTTGATCTGTAACTCCGTAGTAGTGAACTCGTTTCGTGTCGTGAAGATGAGCGTGCTCCGGACCAATTCCGGGATAATCCAGCCCTGCACTAACAGAATGAGCCAATTGTATCTGCCCCTCGTCGCTTTGCAGAAGGTAGCTTAGCGAGCCGTGTAAAACACCAGGGGTTCCCTTGGTAATCGTAGCCGCTGTTTGGTCAGTATCCGCTCCAAGCCCGGCCGCTTCAATCCCGATCATTTTCACAAAATCATCTTCAATAAATGGATAGAAAAATCCTATTGCATTACTCCCACCCCCAACGCAGGCAACAAGATAATCTGGTAATACCCCTTCTGTTTTGTTGAGTTGATTTTTAGTCTCTTCACCAATCACCCGATGGAAATTTCGGGTCATCATTGGATAGGGATGTGGCCCAACTACGGACCCGATGATATAGAATGTATTTTCAACATTCGTGACCCAATCCCGTATGGCCTCATTTGTGGCATCTTTCAAAGTTTTTGATCCGCTTACAACCGACCGGACTTCAGCTCCTAAAAGTCGCATCCGTTCAACATTCAGTTTTTGGCGATGCATATCCTCTTCACCCATGTAGATTACACAATCAAACCCAAACTTGGCGCAGGCTGTTGCCGTTGCCACCCCGTGCTGACCCGCTCCGGTTTCTGCAATAATTCGGGTTTTGCCCATTTTTCTTGCGAGTAAGAGCTGCCCGATAGCATTGTTGATTTTATGAGCTCCGGTATGGCATAGATCTTCACGCTTAAAATAGATTTTTGCCTTTCCATAATGCTCAGTTAGTCGATCTGAAAACGTCAGTTTTGTTGGTCTTCCCACATACTCATTTAGCAAATCGTGATACTCTTTTTGGAAAACCGGATCATCCAGGGTTTCCTGGTAAGCCTGCTCTAGCTCTTCAAGTGCAGGTATGAGGATTTCGGGGACAAATTTACCGCCAAATCGCCCAAAATAACCCTCTTTTGTCGGTGCTGTGTACTTCATGATTGAATCCATATAAATTAAAAATCAGTATGCGGTTCTAAGTTGATAGAAAAGTAAATCTTAAAATTCCTGTTCTTCCCAGATATCACGCATTTTTTCAAAGAAGAGTTCAATTTTATCAAAATCTTTTAAGCCGGGTGAATCCTCAAGACCGCTAGAGAGATCGACTGCATAAGGTTGCATGGTTTGAATCGCATCCCGGACATTTTCAGAATTAAGCCCGCCTGACAGAAAGAAAGGTTTGTCACTTGAAATTTCATCTAAAATATTCCAATCGAACGTTTGCCCTGTCCCTCCCCATTCGGTTTCACTTTTAGTATCAAATAGCAGGTAATCCACCTGGTCCAGATATGGTTCAATTCTACTTACCAACTCCGCTGGATCTGTATCTTTTTCGATATGAAAAGCCTTTATAACAGGTTTTTCGACTAAAGCACAGTAATCGGGAGACTCATTTCCATGAAGCTGTAAGTAATCAATCCCGGTCTGTTTTGCAATGCTATTAACATCATCCAAAGGTTGATTCACAAAAACCCCAACTTTACCCGGACCTTCGAGCCAGTTAATAATTGCACCGGCTTTTGCAGGTTTAATATATCTGGGGCTGTTTGGATAAAATATAAATCCAAGGTAATCGGCTAATGCCCCTGAGACAAAACGAGCATCTTCGAGTGTGGTTAAACCGCAAATTTTAACTTTGGTTCTGTTTTCTGGTTCAGCAAACATGTTGTTTGATATAAATTTTTTGAAGTTAGTTTCAGCGTTCGTAATCCAGCAGATCTTTTAAAGCGTTACCGGGATTTTTCTGTTTCATCAAAAACTCTCCAATGAGTGCAGCATTGATTCCATTATCCTGTAATTTCTGAAGATCTTCTTTTTTATGAATCCCGCTTTCAGATACTGTAACTACGTGTTCCGGAGCCTGTTTTAAAAGATCAATCCCACGATGCAGGTCGACTTCGAATGTTGCCAAATTACGATTATTGACTCCCACTATCTCAATTTCTTCCCAATTGAGTGACTCTATCTCTTTAGAGTGATAACATTCTACCAATGCCTGCAATTCAAGTTCTTTCGCTGCGGCTAAAAGCTCAGAAAGCTGATTTCCTTCACAGATAGTAGCAATAAGTAAAATGGCATCAGCACCAAAAGCCCTTGCTTCTTTTACTTGATACGGATCAACAATAAAATCTTTTCTGAGAAGTGGAATCGGACTCAATCCAGAGATTTTTTCCAGGTACTCAAGTGATCCCTGGAAAAATGGTTCATCCGTTAAAACAGAAATTGCAGAAGCACCGGATTCAATATATTGATCTGCTATTTTTACCGGATCAAAATCCTTACGGATTACACCTCTGGATGGCGAAGCTTTCTTAATCTCTGCTATGATCGAAACGGTTTGATGCTTACTTAAAGCGTCAGATAGTGACTTACGTTGTTTTTCAAACTCCGGAAAGGACTCGAAATCACTGAGCGAGATTTTTCGCTTTCTTTTTTTTAGATCTTCTACCGTTTTTTCGGTGATCTTATCAAGAATAGATGCCATATCAGTGCTGTGCCACTTTTTGAGATTCCTCGATAAACTGTTGCAACTTGCGATTGGCTTCACCGGATTCGATGCTTTTGATCGCCATCTTATTTGCGTCTTTCAGTGATTCTGCAGCACCTGCTGCGTGAATAGCGAAAGCGGCATTCAGTGTTACTATATTGCGCTGTGCTTCGGTCGACTCACCCAGCATCACATCTTTAATGATGCCGGCATTAACTTTGGCATCCCCACCATGTAGCTCTTCTGGTTCAACACGTTCATACCCCAAAGATTTTGGATCAAATGTTATAGAACTGTTGGATAGGTGTGATTTCAATTCAAATATTTCGCTTTGACCGGTCAGGGTAACTTCATCAAGTCCATCATGTGCATTTAAGGTATAAGCACTCTTGGTATCCAAATTTGAAAGAATCTGTGCCATTTTAGATGCGGCGTCTTTGCTGAAAGCACCAATAACCTGGTTCTCTACATCTGCAGGATTCAATAACGGCCCGAGCATGTTGAAAAACGTTCTAAGTTTCATCGCTCTTCGGGCGGGCATTACATATTTCATGGCAGGATGAAAATTAGGAGCAAACATAAATACCATACCGGTTTCTTTGTAAAGCATTTCAGACTGCTTTTTATCAAGATTCGGTACAGCGTTTAACTCCTCAAGCACATCATAGCTACCGCTTTTACTCGATACGCTTCGGTTGCCATGCTTTAAAAGAGGAACACCTGCTCCGGCTACTACAAACATAGCGGCTGTTGAGATGTTAAACGTACCTGATTTGTCTCCTCCGGTTCCGCACAAATCCACCGCACCTTTGGTATCCACTTCCACTGTAACTGAAGCGTCGCGCATGACTTCTACAAATGCTGTCAGCTCATCAACCGTTTCACCTTTGGCTCTCATACCCATCAGAAAAGCCGCAACTTCTGAATCTGATACATCTCCATTGAGAATATTAATCATTGCGGATTTAGCTTCTTCAGGATGAAGATTCTCGAGAATAGAAATTTTCTCTAAATAGCTTGTAAATGCCTTACTCAAAATGATTTAATTAATTTGATTACTTGTTAACCGGTCGTTCAATTACGTATCCAATTTTTAACAATTTTTGGACCTTCAGTTGTCAAAATACTTTCGGGATGAAACTGAATGCCTTCAATCGGATGAACTTTGTGACGAACACCCATAATTACATGATCATCTGTTTCGGCTGTAACTTCCAGCACATCGGGTATAGTAGTTGAATCTAATGCCAGAGAATGATACCTCGTAGCAATAAAATGTTCGTCAACATTTTTAAAAACAGATTTTCCGTCGTGATTAATATTTGATGTTTTACCATGCATCAAGCTGGGAGCATGAACTACTTTTGCTCCAAACACATTTCCTATTGCCTGGTGGCCCAAACAGACGCCCAGAATTGGTATTCCTGCTCCAAGTTCGCGAATGATTTCTTCAGTAATTCCTGCATTTTCAGGTCTGCCCGGGCCGGGTGAAATTAAAATTTTATCCGGATTTAATTCCCTTATTTCTTCCAATGTCATCGCATCGTTTCGAACCACTTTATAATCATCAGTGACCGATGCGACGATATGCACCAGGTTATAAGTAAATGAATCGTAATTATCGATTATTAAAATCATATTTCTTGTGAATAGTATGAGTCGCCAATTTAACTGAACAGTTTTTTAACTATTAATATTCAAAACTTCTGAATAAACCTGTTGCACTCCGGATCGGTTCCATCACCTGTTCCGCACGCTCCCTGGCTTTCTTTCCTCCTTCTCGAAGCACATCGTGTACGTAGTCCATGTCATCGGCAAGTTCCTT
>NZ_JAWLDW010000099.1:5551-9980 GCF_041686455.1 Rhodohalobacter sp. | reverse complement strand
CGAATTGAAGCCTGCCCCAGCGGGGCAGTATATTGGTAGCCCAGGGTGTAGCGAAGCGAAACCCTGGGATAGCAAGAGTGACATATATCAAATCGCCGAATAGAGAGTGTGGTTCCGGGCACTCGACTAAGTTGAGGCGATGATTCTCATAATGTGATTCAATCTAATATGTCATTCAACATACCTTCATTCCTCATTGTTGAACCGATACATTTCATTCTACAACCTCTGTTGATCCGCCTCTATTCAATTTGTCAACCCAAGCCAGCCCCTCTCTTCGGTGGGTGAATCTATTCATCCCTTTTACCCCAAGCTGACGCTTGGGGTTACCATCGTTTCGCTCTTACGGAGCTTTTTGCGTTAAAATATTATTAGAGAAAGCATCTCATAACACAGATAAGATTTGAATTCCAAAACATACAGATGGGATACCTGCCCCGGCGGGGCAGTATATTTTTTAGCCCCGGGTTTCAACCCGGGGTTACGAGATTGTCAATAAACCATCGCCGAACAGAGAGAATAATTCTGGGCGCTTAACATCATTGAGGCGATAACTCTATGGACATCTTTACATATAATCTGTAGTTCAACAATTCATAATTCATATCGTCAATCGCAGATCATCCTTCTGATATCTGATATTCAAATGAGTGTTTGATTTTCTTAAAAAAATTCCTGATTCACTCTTATCTGTCCAATTGTACATTCTAAACTGTAAAAAACCACTTCAAGAGATTTGTTATCATTTCTCGTATCTTAGCTTTCGTTTCGTGTACCGCGACCATTTTATATCAACTACTATTTATGACGTTACTGATTTTTTACCTGGCTCTTGCAATTGGAGTCTCTTTTTTATGTTCCATCCTGGAGGCGGTGCTGCTCTCCATGAACTCATCGTTCGTAACAGTTCTTCAGAAGAAAAATCCACGCGTAGGTGGGATCCTCAAGGATCTGAAAACCAATATAGACCGCCCCCTCTCGGCTATTTTAAGTCTCAACACCATTGCTCATACCGTGGGTGCGGCCGGCGTGGGTGCACAGGCACAGGTTGTTTTTGGCAATGCCTACGTGAGCATCACATCCGCAATTCTGACACTCGCCATTCTGATCTTTTCAGAGATCATCCCAAAAACGCTCGGCGCAACCTACTGGAAAGAGCTCTCCGGCTTTTCCGCTTACACCACCAAAGGTTTGATCTATGTTACCTACCCGCTGGTACTCCTTTCAATGGGTATTACCCGGATGCTCTCCCGGAATGATAAAGAACCGACCGTGAGTCGCGAGGAATTTAGTGCCATGGCCGAACTCGGTTTCGAGGAGGGAGTATTTGAGGAGGGTGAATCAAAGATCTTCAAAAACCTGATTAAGTTCCGATCACTGAAAGTGCGGGATGTAATGACGCCGCGTATTGTGGTCATCAAGTTTCGCGAGAATCTGACCATCAACGAAACCCTGGAAAAGAAAGAGCAGTTACACGTTTCTAGAATTCCGGTCTATGGCGATAACGAAGAGGATATTACCGGCTATATTTTAAAGAACGATCTTTATTACAATCTCTCGGAAGGAAATGGCCACAAAAAACTAAAGGATATCCGCCGTGATGTGATGATTGTTCCCGAGACCGCTTCGCTGAAGGAGCTGTTTGAGAGACTGCTCGAAAAACAGGAGCATATTGCCGTTGCCGTGGATGAGTACGGTGGATTTTCGGGTGTGGTGACCATGGAAGACGCCGTGGAGACATTGCTCGGCATGGAGATTGTGGACGAGATCGATACCATCGAGGATATGCAGAAACTAGCCCGCCAAAAGTGGCGTGAACGCGCCGGACGTCTCGGCATCGTGTTGCCCGATAAATTGAAGGAGTGATATTTTTGGGATATTCCCTATCAGCGTTTCACATACGTCAAATCCTTACAGTATATGGGTTTGAACGGTGTACGTTATACGGTTTACGGTTTACGCGATAAGGAATGAGGTGTGGGGTTTTGTTATTCCACAATATCTAATCCATTCTCACACTGATAAAATCTGGCCTTGATAAATCGGAGGGATAAGTGAGCAGGCAGGAGACGAAAAGAAAAACTTACCAGCCTCCACCGTCACCCACAAAGAACCGAATGCCTGCCACCAGTACACCAGTAGTACCTTGCGGCTTGATGTTAACCAATCAGTCTGCAAATATAGCATGCAGACGGAATCCCCTGCCTAAAGGGGTAGAATGTGATTAGCTGAGTGAAACTCGGGGTAAACGGATGATCTCCCATCCTCACCGAAAAGAGAGAGTGTTTCAAAGCTCCGGATAACATTGAGGCGATTACTCTCTGGATGTATTTATATCTAATCTGCCGTTCAGCAAATCACGAATCCAAATTTTTGCACCGGTTTATTTTACTCCACAATCTGGGTTAAACCGCCTCTATTCTTTTTTATACTCCAAACAAATCCCTCTATTCGGCGGGTGATTTTGAATTCTCACTCACACCCCAAGCTGGCGCTTGGGGCTACCAACATGCTGTCCCTCCGGGACAATTAATGATTCGTTCGCAGACCAGACGGGAGGCGACGGTAGCTTGGGCCTATCGTGATTCACTACCCCTGCCCTAACGGGGCAGAATGTGATTAGCCCTCCCGACCAAAAACGTCGGGACAGGCTGGGTGAATCTCAGCGGAACCCGGGGATATAGCAATACGATAATAAAATCACCGAACAGAGAGATAAGTTCAGAGCTCCGGAAAACGTAGAGGCGATGACCCTCAGCATGCGTTTATACCTAATCCGCCATTCAATAAATCATCAATCCACAATTTTGTTGACGAAATATTCCATTCCATAATCTGATTGGAACCGCCTCTATTTAATTTTTCATTCCAAACAAAACCCTCTTTTCGGCGGGGGAATCTGTTCATCCATTTTACACCACGCTCACGCGTGGGGCTACCAACATGCTGTCCCTCTGGGACAGTAATAGATCGTTTCTAGATCAGAATAGAAACTAGGATAACTTGGGCCTTCCATGATTCACTACCCCTGCCCCAACGGGGCAGAATGTGATTAGCCCTCCCGACCAAAAACGTCGGGACAGGCTGGGTGAATCTCAGCGGAACCCGGGGATATAGCAATACGATAATAAAATCGCCGAACAGAGAGAAAAGTTCAGAGCTCCGGAAAACGTAGAGGCGATGACCCTCAACATGTGTTTATATCTAATCCGCCACTCAATAAATCATCAATCCACAATTTTGTACCAATTCATTTCATTCCAAAACCTGTGTTAAACCACCTCAATACAGCTTTAAAATCCAAACAAATCCCTCTGTTCGGCTGGTAAATTATTGTGCTTCCTAAACCCCAGGTTTCGTTTCACTTCACTTAGGGCTATTCGTGTTTCACCTCTACGAGGTTTGGTCATTTACAAATTCAGCAGTTTATAATTCAAATCACCAATGGTATTTTGGTAATTAAATAAAAGGCATAGGCTGTACTAGTATCGAATTTCTGACTAACTGAAATCTGTAAACTTGGTCATGAGAAATCAGCGGAAATGTGAGCAACAGGTAGACGAAAAGAAAAACTCACCAGCCTCTCTCAACGACTTTGGTCAGTTAGGCGAGTTCCTTAAAATCCATCCTCAAAATCACTGAAGGAATCTTCAATATTTTTTTCGATTTGCTTCCTATCTCCCGAGTCGTTGGGATCAAGAAATCCGCCATCACTTCTCATAAACCACCCATCAAAATCAAGCGTTAAGGCGATGATCTCAGTCTGACCGCTCTTAATTTCAAGGTGTGGATTGAGCTCCACTTCAATATCATAATCTTCCGATGATCGATATGTAAAGTCGACACCATTAAACATCCCTTTAACAACCACTGAATAGCTGCCGGACCCATCTCTGAAATCAGAATCATCTATATCAGCTTTACTTTCGGGCTTTTTGATGTCAAGTTCGAGTTCTTCATAAAACCCATTCGGAATGTCAACATGTGTGATCTCAAATGGTGATCCATCGATTGGCACATTCAGTATAAAATCTTTGGTTTTAAAATCATCGGTTCTACGTGCTCCTTCTAGATCCATTTCCCTGATGTAAAATTTCACTTCCTGTACAGAAATCCCAAAATCTGGTTCCTCATCAAAAACAGCTGTAATCTGTTTGTCCTCATCCACAATAATTGTCTCCGGATTCGAACTGCCGGACAGATCTCCTCTCCACTCGCTGAATGTCCAGCCAGTATCCGAATTCGCAGTTAAGGTGACTTCTTCTCCCTCTGAATAGTTCTCCTTATCCGGATCTTTGTTAACAGACCCAGAGCCTTCTGTACTGACAGTTAGGGTATATTCATTCTCAACAACCTCATCAAAAACAGCAGTAATCTCCATATCATCATCAACAACAATTGAAGCCGGATTTGTACTTCCGGATAGATC